>CAIQOO010000154.1 GCA_903873485.1 uncultured beta proteobacterium
CAGACTGGCCAAGAACGCGCCGGCCGGTGCCGGATCGGCCATTGGGGTGATCAAAACTGCCATGGCCTCAAGCCAGCGTGCCATTGAATCGGCTCAGGCCACCGCCCGCAACGCACTGACCATGGCCGAGAACAACGTCGCCGCCGCCACCGAGCAGGCCCTCAATGCTGCCGCCGCCACCGAGCAAGCCCTCAGTGTCGCCACCGAGGCGACCGCGAAGGCCTGATCCATCCGGGCACCCCGCAGCAACAGTCTGGTGGTGCCCGATGCAAGGCGCAAGGGACAAGCAAACAGTGAACCCGGGATCGCCGTATCGTTCCTGCAATGCCAGCTACTCCCTACACCTTGCCCTGACATGAAAATTCCATTTCTGACGCCCAAGAATCATGACCTGTCCCGGTTGATCGCGGCCATAGCCAGCAACGGCAGCGACGATATCGACACGATGGCGCATTTCATGGAGCAAGAAATGTGGGACGCGCTGGCCCCCTATCTGGAACCTGAATCGTTTGATCGCGGCTATCTGCTGACCACCCAGGGTGCCTATGACCGCACTTTGTATTTCATCGAGTCGGGCACGGTGCGGGTTCACTTTACCGATGTACAGCGGCAAATTCACATTGCCAATCTGGGGCCTGGCTCGGTGGTCGGTGAAGCCTCGTTCTTTTCGCACTTTGAACGCAGTGCCACGGTTCAGGCCGCCACGCCCTGCCAGGTCTGGAGCCTGACCCCGGAGCGGTTTGCGCGTTTGTCCAAAGAACAGCCCACCGTGGCACTGACACTGGCCATGGCGCTTGGGGCTACCGTGTCGGTGCGCCTGCTCAGTCTGAGCAAGCGTCTGAGCCAAAGTCCGGGCCAAGTCTGAGGGCGCAGGCCGGATCAGATGAAGCTGATCCAGCCGTCAAACTCGCGCGTATCCAGATGCGACAAGGTGTTGTAGGTTTGCAGCATCTGGCGTTTGGCGCTGAAGGTGAATTCGGTCACCGAACTGTTGCGCAGCCGCAGGCCGAGTTCGACCGATGCCTCGGGCGGTGTCGCCAGCACATGGCCGATGGCGCAGGCAATCGGGCCGCTGCTTGACACCAGCAACACCTGTTGTGCATCGCTTTGGCGAATGTGCGTCAGCACATCGACCACCGCTTGCTGAAAAACACGCCAGGCGGGCATGCCCTGTGGCTGCGTTTTGCCCAGCATCCATTGCGTGAGGCCCAGACGCAACAGGCGAAAGTGGTGGCTGCAGTGCTCGGGTGTGGTCGGCCTGGCCAGCGGCTCGGGGTGCACTGCAGCAATCACCGCGTCGCTGTCGTACTGGTTCAGCGCCGGCCAGCGTGATGCCTCCAGCGCGGTCTGGGCACCGGCGCAGATGCCCTCCAGTGTTTGCCGGTGCCGCTGGTGCGTGCCGGTCAGCGCGGCATCAAACTTCAGGCCTTTGGCAGCAAAGTGGCGGCCGAGTTGCAGGCATTGCCGCTGGCCCAGATCGCTGAGCTGGTCGTAGTTGTCCGCGCCAAAAGACGCCTGACCGTGACGCACAAGGTAGAGAGTTGCCATGCCGTGAATAAAGGTGGATCTGCCCGCTGCCGCTTGTCACCGGGACGGTGACAACGCTGCCGGGTTGGTCCATGCTGTCCATTTGACAACCTGATGCCCTTGAAAATGCTTACATGGCAGGCAGCCCGGCCGGGTAAATTTTCTGCCAGTCTCTGTTGATTTGCCGCTGCAGTTGCCTTGATGCTATTTAAATAATAGCTGTCAGCGCTTATGGCATAAGGGCTGCAAGGCGATTTTGCTTAAAACTGCGGGAGCCGCCAGCAGCAGCGCGGTGAGCTTAGCCGAGTTGATGACGAACCCTTGATGCGGGCATCGTCGCGCCCGCTTGATGGAATGTTGCAATCGATGGCAGCGGCAACGGCAGCGGTCAGAACGGCAGTGCCACCAAATCATGACCCAGGGTGCCGACCACGCGGGCTTTGGTAAATTCACCCACCTTGAGGGTCTTGCTGATTTTTTCTGGCGGCAGCAGTTTGACGATGCCGTCAATTTCGGGGGCATCGGCATAAGAGCGCCCCAAGCCGCCCTTTTTGCCCAGTCCGGGGGCCGAATCCACCAGCACCTGCAGGATTGAACCGACGCGCCGCTGCAGTTTGGCGGCAGACACCTGCTCGGCCACCGCCATGAAACGGTCGCGCCGCTCTTGCCGCAAGGCTTCGGGCAACATGCCGGGCAGCGCATTGGCGGCAGCACCGCTGACCGGGCTGTAGGCAAAACAACCGGCCCGGTCAATGTTTGCCTCGCGCATGAAATCAAGCAAATGCGCAAACTCGGCTTCGGTTTCGCCCGGAAAACCGGCAATAAAGGTGCTGCGCACCACGATCTCGGGGCACATCTGCCGCCAGTGCTGCAGCCGTTCCAGATTTTTTTCACCGCTGGCCGGGCGCTTCATGCGCTTGAGCAGCTCCGGGTGGCTGTGCTGAAACGGCACATCCAGATACGGCAACACCAGCCCCGCCGCCATCAAGGGCAGCAGCTCATCGACGCTGGGGTAGGGATAAACATAATGCAAACGCACCCAGGCACCAAAGCCTTGCGCTAGCTCGCCAAGCGCTTGCACCAGTTCGGGCAAACGGGTCTTGATTGGCTTGCCGTTCCAGAAACCGGTACGGTATTTGATATCCACCCCATAGGCCGAGGTGTCCTGGCTGATCACCAGCAATTCTTTGACACCGCCGTCAAACAAGGCTTGCGCTTCGCGCAGCAGATCACCGATGGGCCGCGACACCAGATCACCGCGCATCGACGGAATGATGCAAAAGCTGCAACGGTGGTTGCAGCCCTCGCTGATCTTGATGTAGGCGTAATGCCGTGGTGTCAGCTTGATGCCGGCAATGCCAAACGCATTGGGCACCAGGTCTTGAAATGGATCATTCGGTCGGGGCAGGTGGGCATGCACTGCGTCCATCACCTGCTGGGTGGCTTGCGGTCCGGTGACCGCCAGCACACTGGGGTGCAGTTGGCGCACCAGGTTGCCGCCGTCGGCACCGGCCTTAGCGCCAAGGCAGCCGGTCACGATCACCCGGCCGTTTTCGGCCAGCGCTTCACCAATCGCCTCCAGGCTTTCTTTGACGGCGTCATCAATAAAGCCGCAGGTGTTGACAATCACCAGATCGGCACCCTGAAAGGTTTTGACAGTCTGGTAGCCCTCGGCATTGAGCTGTGTCAGGATCAGTTCGGAATCGGTCAGCGCCTTGGCACAGCCGAGACTGACAAAACCGACTTTGGGCGCTTCGGCGCGCTGGGCTATGGCATGGTTCATGGGTGGATGGTTCAAGAGCGCACTACAAGTTGCTGCTCTTGATGCCAAAAGCGCCGAGCAACTGGTCGGTTTGCTTTTGCATGCGCTCCTGCATTTGCGTCAGCAGGGTTTTCGACTGCTCCAGGTTGCCGCCAAGCATGGCTTGCAGCACCGGCGGCTGCAAGGCCGAAAACTGCGACCACATTTCAGGCGTGAAACCTTTGGAGTGCTCGGCAAACCGGGTTTGCACATCAATCAGGGTCTGGATGTTTTTTTCGAGGTAGCCGCCCAAAAAACCTTGCATGGCGTGGCCATAAAAGCGGATCAGGCTCTCTAGCACCGGCGCGGTGAACATCGGCGACCCGCTGGCTTCGGCTTCCAGAATGATTTGCAGCAAGATCGAGCGGGTAATGTCTTCGCCGGTCTTGACATCGCGCACCTCGAATGGCTCGCGCTTCATCACCAGTTGCTTGACTTCAGACAAGGTGATGTAGCTTGAGGTGATGGTGTCGTAAAGCCGACGGTTGGGGTATTTCTTGATGACGCGCTGCGGCCCATCCGCCTCGGTTGCATTCCCGTTGTTCATGTAATTTCCTCAGGCTTCAAAAGGTCGCATGCCATGGCTTCATTTTACCGGCAGAACAGTGACGGAAATGCTGCGGTTTTTCTTCAAATCAAGCTTTGTTGCCCGATCTGGCACGCCAGCCAGCGCCACTTTGATCTGGCGGCAGCCGCCCGAATGCGACAATTCAGCCATGAATACTTCTGCATCGTCGCGCTACGCCCCCCTGAAAAACGACACTTTCCTGCGCGCCTGCCTGCGTTTGGCGACCGACTACACGCCGGTCTGGATGATGCGCCAGGCCGGGCGATTTTTGCCCGAATACCGCGCCACCCGGGCCAGGGCCGGCAGCTTCATGGGGCTGGCCACCAGCACCGACTACGCCACCGAAGTCACCTTGCAGCCGCTGGAGCGTTTTCCGATTGACGCGGCCATTTTGTTCAGCGATATCCTGACGGTACCCGACGCGATGGGCCTGGGTTTGAGCTTTGCGCTGGGCGAAGGCCCGCGCTTTGCGTCTCCGGTGCGCGACGAAGCGGCGGTGGCCCGGCTGGCCGTGCCCGACATGGACAAGCTGCGTTATGTGTTTGATGCTGTCAGCTCGATTCGCCTGGCGCTTGACGGCCGGGTGCCGCTGATCGGCTTTGCCGGCAGCCCCTGGACGCTGGCTTGCTACATGGTCGAGGGTGCCGGTTCGGACGACTACCGGCTGGTCAAAACCATGCTTTACAGCCGCCCGGACCTGATGCACCAGATGTTGCAGATCAACGCCGATGCGGTGGCGCTGTACCTCAATTGCCAAATTGAGGCCGGTGCCCAGGCGGTGATGATTTTCGACAGTTGGGGTGGCGTGCTGGCAGACGGCGCCTTTCAGGAATTCAGCCTGGCCTACACGCGCCGGGTGCTGTCGCAACTGCACAAGAATTTCGGCGGCGCCCGCATCCCCAGCATTGTGTTTACCAAGGGCGGCGGGCTGTGGCTTGACGACATGGCCGACCTCGACTGCAATGTGCTGGGGCTGGACTGGACTGTCAACCTGACCAAAGCCCGCATCATCGTGGGTGGCTCCAAGGCCTTGCAAGGCAACCTCGACCCGAATGTGCTGTTTGCCCAAGCCTCGCAGATTGAGGCCGAAGTGATCAAGGTGCTCAACGCCTTTGGCACGCCCCACACCGGACCCGGCAGCGGACCCACCCATATTTTCAACCTCGGCCACGGCATCAGCCAGCACACGCCGCCAGAACATGTGGCAGCGCTGGTGCAGGCAGTGCATTACCATTCGCGGCAGATGCGCTGAGCGGCGTTTGACATGGCCCTAGCACTTTTTTGACCGTTTTGGCAACTGCAATGACAAAAAATTTGCCACTTATGCACAAAAAAGATGAGCACTTGCAGCCTGGATGAAATCGGCACCGGCTCCTGCTAGCAAACCCATAGCGATGGCAACATGTTGATTTTAAAAGATTTAATTTACCTGCATGATTTTTGGGCAGGCTAGCAAAAGCCTTGATTTGCAAGGCCCGGCAGGGTCTTTGAACGTTCTATCCACAAAGTTATCCACAGAAAATCTGGATGACTCACAAAACCACAAAAATCAACAACTTAACGTGAAACTCCCCCCGTTAACGTGAAGATCCCCCCGTTAAGGTGAAGATCCCCCCGTTCGTGGTGAGCTTGTCGAACCACCGGCTTGATCAAAAGCCCTTCGACAAGCTCAGGGCGAACGGTTTCAGTTCAGGGCGAACGGTTTCAGTTCAGGTCGAACGGTTTCAGTTCAGGGCGAACGGTTTCAGTTCAGGTCGAATGGTTTCAGTTCAGGTCGAATGGTTTCATTATTTGGGGTGGCAGACAGACCATGAAAGTTAGGGCATCCATCGCAAATTCCTTGAATCAACCGGCGCACCGGGTGCCGGTGCTGCTGCACACCCCGGTGTACAGCGCACTCGCGCACGCGCTGACTTACCTGAGCGATCAGCCATTGTGTCCGGGCACGCTGGTGCGGGTGCCGCTGGGTCAGCGCGAACTGTTGGGGGTGGTGTGGGACGCTGCGCCAGCCGGCACCGAGGTGGCGCTGGACCCGGCCAGACTGCGCCCGATAACAGCGGCACTGCTGTCGTTGCCGCCGCTGTCGGCCAATTGGCGCGCCCTGATCAGCTTTGCGGCGGCTTATTACCAGCGCTCGCCCGGCGAGGTGGCACTGGCCGCCTTGCCGCCGCAACTGCGCGACCTCAACAGCCTGCAACTGGCGCGCCGCCTGAACCGGCCGGCAGTTGGCCGCGCCAGGGAAAAATTGCTCGGCACGGATGCGCCGGCGTCGGTTCAGGCCGATCCTGCAAGCATTCCAGAAACTATTGATTTAGTAGCATTGACCGCAGAGCAGACAAGGGCTATCGCCCAATTTCATGCCAATCCCGGGCCGTTTTTGCTGTTTGGCGCCACTGGCAGCGGCAAGACCGAGGTGTTCATGCGCTGCACCGCTGACCTGCTGGCAGCTTCTGACCTGGGCCAGGCGCTGGTGATGGTGCCCGAGATCAACCTGACGCCGCAGCTTGAGGATCGTTTCAAGGCGCGTTTTGGCCCGCTTTACGGCCAGCACGCAGTGGTGTCGCTGCACAGCGGCATGACACCGGCGCAGCGCCTGAAAAGCTGGCTCGCCGCGCACAGCGGCAGCGCGCGCATTGTGCTGGGCACCCGCATGGCGGTGTTTGCCTCGATGCCGCAGCTCAAGCTGATCATTGTTGACGAGGAACACGACCCCAGTTACAAAAGCCACGAGGGCGCACGCTATTCGGCGCGCGACCTGGCCATCTACCGGGGTCGCCTGGAAGGGGCAAAAGTCATGCTGGGATCGGCCACACCGTCGCTGGAGAGCTGGCACCACAGCCGCCCAAGTGCCGAGGGCGGGCGCTACCTGCGCCTGGAGATGCCCAGCCGGGTCGGTGCCAATGCCCTTCTGCCGCTGGTGCGTCGGGTCGATATGAACCACCAGCCCAAGGCCTGCGTGATCGCGCCGCCACTGCTGGCGGCGATCAGCCAGCGCATTGCCAAAGGCGAGCAAAGCATGGTTTTTTTGAACCGGCGTGGCTACGCCCCGGTGCTGCAATGCAGGGATTGCGACTGGAAGAGCAGTTGCCCGCATTGCAGCGCCTACCGGGTTTTTCACAAAATTGACCGCAGCCTGCGCTGCCACCATTGCGGCTTTGCCGAACCGGTGCCGCGCGCCTGCCCGGACTGCGGCAATGTTGATATTGCCCCGGTCGGCCGTGGCACCGAGCGGCTTGAAGAACATCTGGCATTGCTGCTGGCCGGCATAGCCCGGCCCGACGGCACGCCGGTGCGCATCGTCCGCATTGATGCCGACACCACCCGGCTCAAAGGCACGCTGCAAGCGCAACTGGCACAAGTCCATTCGGGTGAAGTCGATGTGCTGGTCGGCACCCAGATGATTGCCAAAGGCCATGACTTTCGCCGCATCACGCTGGTGGCTGCCATCAACCCCGACGGCGCGCTGTTTTCCAGCGACTTTCGGGCACCCGAGCGGCTGTTTGGCCTCTTGATGCAGGCGGCCGGTCGGGCCGGGCGCGATGCCGGCAACAGCAGCCGCAGCGAAATGTGGGTGCAGACCTGTTACCCGACGCACCCGTTGTTTGCGGCGCTCAAAGAACACGACTACCCGGCCTTTGCCCAGTCGCAACTGACCGAGCGCTTGCAGGCCGGCATGCCGCCGTTTTGCTTTCAGGCGCTGGTGCGGGCCGAGGCCGGCACCCAGCAAGTGGCCCAGGCTTTTTTGAATGCCGCAAGCCAGGCCAGCACCGACTTGACCAGTGTCGCGCACCTGTTGCCCTACATCACCCGCTACCCGGCGGTGCCGATGAGCATCCAGCGCATTGCCAATATCGAGCGCGCCCAACTGCTGATTGAAAGCCCGTCGCGCACCGCCTTGCAGCGTTTTTTAAGCGCCTGGCAAGCGGTGCTGCACAGCACCCGCAAGCAGCCCGAATGCAAGGGCTTGCTGCGCTGGGCGATTGATGTCGATCCGTTGCTGATTTGATTTATATAAAAACAATAGCACGCTACGCTTATGTGACGGGGGCTACAGGCTGGTTGAGTATAAATTGTGCCGAACCTGCCAACAAAACGGTGCCAATCCAAACGTTCGGCCTGTGCGCTATCTGGCGCAGCCTTTCACCACCAGCGGCCCTGTAGCGTTTGCTAGCGTACAGACACCAGGGCGCGCAGTTTCTTACACTACGTCATCCTGAAATCATCCCCGAAAAACGTCAGTTCACCCGCCACCCCGACACAATCCAACCTGATTCGACACCTTGAGTCCGACATGCTGCTGCTTTGGGACCGTGGCTTCTTCAGCTACGACTCGGTTTATGAGGTGCTCGCTCGCAAAGCCCATCTTTTGATACGCATCAAGTCAAACAATGTTTTCCAACCCATCAAGATGCTTTCTGACGGATCATTTCTTTCCAAAATCTATCGTTGCGAAGCTGACCGTCGTCATGACCGCAATGGCATCATAGTGAGGATCATCGAATACACCTTCAATGATCCAAATATCGCAGGCTCCGGGCAAAAGCATCGCTTGCTCACCACCTTGCTTGACCCGCAGCTTGATCCTGCAACGACACTGATTTGCCTCTACCACGAGCGCTGGGAAGAGGAGCTGACATTTGATGAAATCAAGACGCATCAACGCGAACGCCCGGTGCTACGCAGCCAAACTCCGGCAGGCGTGATTCAGGAAATTTACGGCCTGCTGCTGGGTCACTATGTCATTCGAGTGCTGATGCACGAAGCAGCAGAAACCCGGCAGATTGACCCAGAACGTATCTCGTTTACCGCCACATTGAAGATTTTGCGTTGTCGTTTGCCGCAAGTCCCCGTCAA
>CAIQOO010000155.1 GCA_903873485.1 uncultured beta proteobacterium
ATTTTGGCACAACAAATCGTCAAAAACTTGTAATTGCTAATAAAAGTAGTTAATTTTCAATAAGTGTTTCTTAAAACACTCTAAAAGTTGACAAAATAGCAAGAAATATTTTTATTACAAAAACTTACGTTAAAGATGGGTGAACACAACGCCTGGTGGTGAATTTGGCACACCGGGCGGCTTATCGAGGGTTTCACGTGGCTTGAGGGCGATTCCAGGGTGCGATACTTGGGCTCATGCGGTTGAATTTCCTATCCGTAAATGCGCGATGCCGGTGCCTTTACGCTGGCGCAAGACGAGGCCAGTTGCATCGTCTATGGCATGCCCAAAGAAGCCGTCAAACATGGCGCGGTTGACCGGATACTGCCGCTTTCTGCCATTGCTGCGGCACTGATGCGGGGGCCCGGTGGTGTTTAACGCTCACCATGCAGTTCAACCGGTTATTTGGCCAGTTTCTTCAGGAGTCAGGGCCATGCATTCAGCTTTGAGTCGCACCACCATTCTGGTGGTGGAAGACGAGGTCTTGATAGCGCGCGACATCGCCATTCAATTGGTGGCACTGGGTTATGAACCGGTCGGCCACGCCACCCAGGGCGAAGAAGCGGTTCAGTTGACCGGCAAACTGCATCCCGACCTGGTGTTGATGGATATTCAACTGACGGGCAGCATGGACGGCATTGCGGCCGCTCAGGCCATCCGGGACCAATTCGACCTGCCGGTGGTGTTCCTGACGGCGTTTGCCGCCGATCACATCGTGGCACGCGCCAGGCTTGCCGGCCCCTTTGATTGCATCCTCAATCCCTTCTCGCAGCGCGAGCTGCGTGCAGTGATCGAGATGGCGCTCTACAAACATGAGGCGCAGACCAAACTGAGCCTGAGCGAGGCCTTTACCCGCGCCATCCTGGACTCGGTGTCGTCTGAAATTGCAGTGCTCGACGCGCACGGCATCATCATTGCGGTGAATGAGCCATGGTCTCGTTTTGCCATGGAAAACAGCAATGGGTTTGCCGCCCCGGTGCTACCCGGCGGCGTAGGCACAAGTTATCTGACGGCCGGCCGGAGCAGTGCCAGTTCTGCCCCTGACGAGGAGACGCGCAAGGCCGCTGAAGGCATCCAGGCCGTGCTCGATGGCCGCCTGGCCAGTTTCAGCCTCGAATATGCCTGCCACTCGCCGAGTCAGAAACGCTGGTTCAGCATGTCAGTCACCCCGCTGCGGCTGCAACGCCGGGGAGCGGTGGTGGCACATACCGACATTACCGATCGAAAGCTGGCCGAAGCCGAGTTGCACCAGAGCCACGAAATTCTTCGCGCCATTCTGGAAACCACGCAAGATGGCTTCTGGATGATTGATCATCATGGCCAGTTGCTTGATGTCAATCCGGCTTACTGCCAGCAGTCGGGATACACGCGCCAAGAACTGCTTGGGATGCGCATATCTGATCTGGAGGTGCTGGAAAGCGCCTTAGCGATAAAAGCGCATACCCAACGTATCTTGGAGCGCGGCAGCGACCTGTTTGAGTCGGTTCATCAGCGCAAGGATGGTTCGACCTGGCACGTCGAAGTCAACGTCTCTTGCCGCGATATTCTGGGTGGACGGCTGTTTGTGTTTCTGCGCGACATCTCGCAACGCAGACAGATCGAACAGGAATTGCGCGAGAGTGAGGCGCTGTTTCGGGCCATCCTCGAAACCGCCAAGGATGCGATTGTCACAGCCGACAGTTCGGGCACCATCGTCAAATGGAACAAGGGCGCGGAGTTGATCTTCGGCCATGCGCCAGCCGAAGCCGTAGGGCAGCCGCTGACGCTGTTGATCCCCCATCGCTTTCGTGAAGCACATCTTGCAGGGATCAGCCGGATATGTGCCGGGGGCCAGGCTCGGCTCATGGGCACACTGATGGAACAAGTCGGCCTGCACCGAAACGGCTGCGAGTTTCCGCTGGAGCTTTCGGTGGCATCTCTGGAGATTTTCGGGACGATCTTCTTCACGGCGGTCATACGCGACATCAGCCAGCGCAAGCAGGCTGAGCAGGAACTGATCGCAGCAAGGGACGAGGCACGCGCTTCGGTGCAGCGCAAAGCGGTGTTCATGGCCAATATGAGCCACGAAATCCGCACGCCGATGAACGGCATCATGGGCCTGACCGAACTGGTGCTCGGCACCGAACTCAAGCCAGAGCAGCGCGAACACTTGGAACTGGCCTATTCATCGGCCAACGGGCTGCTGACGGTGATCAATGATGTGCTGGATTTTTCCAAAATCGAAGCTGGCAAGCTGGAACTCGAAGACCTGTGCATCGATCTGCGTCAGACCCTCAATGATGCCTTGCGGCCTTTGGGGCTGCTGGCAGCGCGCAAGGGTTTGCGGCTGGTGATGTGGACGGCCGACGATATTCCGCAGCATCTGCGCGGCGACCCGTCGCGCTTGCGCCAGATTGTCAGCAACCTGGTCGATAACGCGATCAAGTTCACGGCGGCAGGGGAGGTTAGGGTCAGGGTATTGCCAGAGTTGACCAGTGCCACAACGGTGAAGTTGCACTTCGCTGTCAGTGATACCGGTGGCGGCATTCCGGCGCATCGCCTGGGTGCCATCTTTGAGGCTTTTACCCAGGTCGACAGCTCGACCCATCGCGACTACGGCGGCACCGGACTGGGTCTGGCCGTATGCCACCGGCTGGTACAGCTCATGAACGGAAGCATCTGGGTCGAGAGCCAGATCGGTCGGGGCAGTGTGTTTCATTTCATCTTGCCGTTTGGACGGCAACTCACAACCGATGTCCAACTGGAGTCGAACAAGGTAATGCCGCGCACGCTTCAGATGCGCGCCAGCAAGAGCCTGCAGATCCTGCTGGCTGAAGACAATCCGGTGAATCAGCGCTTTGTGGTCGGCATACTGACCCGGGCCGGACACCAGGTGGTGGTGGCGCAGCATGGTCAGGAAGCGGTTGACCACGCCCTCGTCATGCCCTTCGACGTGATCTTGATGGACTTGCTGATGCCCGTCATTGACGGCTTTCGCGCCACCCGCCTGATCCGCGAACATGGCATCACAACCCCCATCATTGCGCTCACGGCGCACGCCTTGAAGGGCTTGCGCGAAGAGTGCCTGGCGGCAGGAATGACCGACTACCTTTCCAAGCCGGTTCGCGGCAGTGCCCTGCTGGCCAAGCTCGCCGAGCTTCAGGGCGATGAGCTTGGCCTTGATGCACCGGCGGCTGAGACGGCGGTCGATGATTCACCCGCCCTGCTGCTCGATCTGGCCAGCGCGCTGAGTCTCACTGACGGTGATCTTTCGATGGTTCAGACCATGGCTGGCATGGTGGTGACACAAATCCAGGACGACTTGCCCGGCTTGCGTACACTCAGTTTTGCACAGGACGGTCGCGGTCTGTGTGCGGCGGCCCACCGGCTCAAGGCCAGCTTGTCGAGTGTCGGCGCAAGCGCCGCGCACACGGCCTGTCTGGCTCTGGAAAACCTGGCCTTACAGGATCGGATCATGGAATTCGGGGCAGGCATGGCACGGCTGGAGGATGAACTGGCCCGCGTCATCCCCGAACTGACCCGTCTGGCCAACCAGGCCGACCTACAACTGAGAACTGAAAATGGAAATTGACTACAACCGCAAACTGAGTTTTCTGCTGGTCGATGATGTGCAGGTCCACCGCTTTCTAATGGCCAGCGGCATTGAGCGCCTCAATCCCCTGATCAAGCTCGATCAGGCATCCAGCCTGGACGAGGCCATCGTCAAGCTGTCTGGCGATACCTATAACGCAGTCATTTCAGACTGGAGCATGCCTGGCGGCGGCGGCGGGGAATTGATCCGGTGGATGCGTGCGCGCAAGCATTTCCTGCGGGTCGCCTTTGTCATGATTTCCGGCAAAAACAACAGCGAAGACATCATCAAGGCTTTCATGGAACTTGAGGTTGATGCCTATGTCGTCAAACCCTTCAAATCCCACGACCTGCTCGACAAGGTGATGAATGCCATTGACAAGCGACAAAAGCTGTAGCCATGCCCGATCTGCCCGCAGCTTTAGCCGTGACAGAGAGCATCTCAAACCACAATTTTCGGTAGTGTCTCAAATTGACATACAAGGCCGAGCGGGGTACGAAATCCATTCCAAAGTCGTCCAAACGTGATCGGCAAGCCCCGCAGACATGGCGGGTGTGCGACTTTCCCATTTTCCAGAATCGGTTTTGACGCGCAATGTTCTGACAGGCCAGCAAAAATTGTAGCTATAGGCCACAAATTTTGTCATGGAATTATGAATCTGCCAGTCCTTTGAAAATCGCATCCACAGTAAAAGTAACACATGTGTTACCATGACGCATGACAATCAAAGTCGAAGAGTACATCTGTGAGGATGCCTCCAACCCTTACAAGCAATGGTTTGACGGCCTGTCAGCGCAGGCTGCAGCCAAGGTGACTGTTGCCAAACTTCGAATGGCGTTGGGCAACACCTCCAGTATCAAGTGGTTTGACGGCATGGGTGAATACATCATTGACTGGGGTCCAGGTTACCGGATCTACCTTGCCAAAGATGGCGACACGCTGATCGTCCTGTTTGGTGGCGGCACCAAACACGGCCAACAACGGGACATTGGTAGAGCCAAGGAACTGTTGGCCGAGTACAAGTCACGCAAAAAGGCGATGACCGCCAAATCAAGCAACAAGGGGTAAATTCAATGGCACTGACCAGAAATTTCAAGGAAACCGTTATCGAGCGTGTGCAGAGTGACGCATCATTTGCACACGCTCTTCTGGACGAGGCTGCGACCCTGTTTCTCAACGGCGAACCAGAGACTGCCCGCCTGATCCTGCGTGACTTGGTGAACGCCACTCTAGGTTTCGAACAACTCGCAACGCTGACCGCCAAGCCGAGCAAGAGTTTGCACCGGATGTTGTCGCCCACAGGCAACCCTAGCATGGACAACCTGGCGGCCATTTTTCGAGCAGTCCGCGAACGGCTACAAGTCAGCCTGTCTGCGCACTCGGTAGCAACCTAAAGCAGTTGGCAAATCAAATCTCCGTCTGCTACGCCATTTCCAAGGCATCATCGACCTCTATGCCCAGGTAGCGCACGGTGCTCTCCAATTTATGTAACCAAGCAGCAACTGCACGGCACGCAAGTTTTTCGTCCGGCGGTAGATCAATCAAGGATGCCTTGGTTCGACGCATCGAATGGGTTCCATATTCAGACGGATTTAGCCCTATCGCGGTGACCCAAGAATCCACAATGCGTGCATGCATATTGTCGAGTTCCGATGTGAGGTGACTCGTGAATGCGACTCGGGAACAGATAGTCTTCCTGGCCGAGTTTGGCCTCTGTTATCCACTCGCTGACTGCATCGCGGGTTGGTTTGGTAATTTCAAACTGAACTGGCCGCGAGGTTTTTTGCTGCATCACTGTGGCGCGGGGCGCAACGTGTTCGCCATGGCAGATATCGCGTACCCGCAATTTGACCAAGTCGCAGGCTCTCAGTTTGCTATCGAGCCACAGGTCAAACATGGCGAGTTCACGAACCCGGTGTTGAAGTTGAAGACGGACTCGAATAGCCCAAATCTCTTTCAGTTTGAACGGTGACTTTTGTCCGACGATTACGCCTTTGTTCCACGGTGCGTGCTTTACAGCTCAGCTGTGTTTTCCATGATGGACTCCTGGTTGATTGAGGGAGTCACGACTGTGAGCCGATAGCAGGAAGGCGCAAGCAAAAGATTTCTGTGGCAGCAAACCCGACCTTGGCCAACTTCGGCAAGGTGCCCGTTGCCGAAGGTCGTGTATCGAATCAGGGCGTCCCAGTGCTGCCATTCGCTTCGGCGCGCTGACGGCCGCTCTGTTGCTCAGGTTTGCCCATATCATCCTGTGCATTAGCAAGCAATAAAATAGGGGTAGGAAAGGACACCGTCCTCCCCTCCCTCCGAACCGTGCGTGCGGTTTTCCCGCACACGGCTCTCCAGTCAGTGGTTTCCTCATCGGGATTGGCTCGCTAACTGATGGGCTGCTTCCATGGTGAAC
>CAIQOO010000156.1 GCA_903873485.1 uncultured beta proteobacterium
AGGCACAGGCGTGAACGAAGTGGGCTACTGGAACGACAAAGCCGTCATCAAAATCGATCCGCGCTACTTCCGCCCCACTGAAGTCGAAACATTGCTGGGTGACCCCAGTAAAGCCAAACAAAAGCTCGACTGGGTGCCAGAGATCACGCTGGACCAAATGATTGAAGAGATGGCAGCCGCCGATTTGGCAGAAGCCAAGAAGCACGCGCTGCTAAAAAAGCATGGGTATGACGTGAGCGTGAGTGTTGAGTGAAATCAGCCGCAAACTCCTGACAGATAAGCGCGAAACTTTATAAATAAAATAGCACTTATGGATACCAATCTGTTAACGCTACTGCAATGGAGGCACCATGTACCAAGCCTTTCTTAGCCCGCGCCTCGTTGGCAAACGTTTTGACGGACATACGGTGCCGCTTGAGATGTTGAAAGATTTTTCAGCACTGGAAGAAATGGTGGTTGAGGTTGCCAAATGGAAGTTTCGCCAAGCACACCCTGACAGCAAGCGAGTGCAACGCAACTTTAGTCAAGGGCTTGAGCTGCACTTAGCGCAGGTCAAAGACGGCAGCGCCATACCTGCAATTGTGTTGGTGACAACGGCTGCACTATCGGCTGGCAATGCGCAATATTTTGAACAAGCTCGGGTCGAAATTGTCGCGGCAATCGACCAGGCCGCCCACGGTATTACCCCTGCTTTGCCGAACCACCTGCTGAGTTATTTTGACCGCTTTGGGCGCAGCCTGCGCGTCGATGAATCCATCGTGTTTGACAGCGACACGCAAAACCCGGTTAGCTACACCCCGCTGCTGCGCAAGCGGCTAGTCCAATTGGCCCAAGTAGAAACATGGACAGAAGAAGTCGCCCTGCGTGGGCGCATACCTTCCATCAATCAAGACAAACTGGGTTTTCAGCTTCAACTGCGCGATGGCACCAAACTGCCCGCCCCATTAACCGATCAGCACTTGGTCGCTGTGCTGGATGCTGTGAACGGTTATCGCGCTGGGGCTCATGTGCTTCTGCAAGGCGTGGTAAAAAAAGACCGCTTGGACCATATGCAAGCGTTTGAGACAGTTGAGCACATTAGCCCGCTAGACCCGCTAGACGTCACCCTGCGCCTAGCTGCACTGGCCGAACTCAAACCAGGTTGGCTTGACGGAAAAGGCCAAGCACCAGACCCCGACCACACCCAATGGCTGGCGGCAGCCTTTGAAGACAATTTTGATGCCAGTCTGCCGCTGCCTTACCTTTACCCCACCGCTGAAGGCGGCATTCAAGCTGAGTGGAGTATTTCTGACTGGGAGGCCAGCCTTGAAATTGACCTGCCAACCAAAGGTGCCAGTCTTCAGGCATTCAACTTGGTTACGCGCGAGCTACACGAACACGACCTCATGCTAAGCAACGCCGTGGGGTGGCAACAGATCAACGCCGTGCTACACCAAATCGGTGGGGGTGCAGCATGACCCCGGCAACGTTGTTACTGCGCCAAATTCACCCAAATTTTGTGCAGGCGGGCCGTGTCACTTCGCAAGCCTTTAGACCCACACCAAAAGATGAAGGCTACCTGTCTGTGGACAACGGTGACCTAATCACCCCACATGCATCCTGGCAACGCTTTACTGCCAACCCAGCTTATGCGTCAGCGGGCATCATGGCCGTTACCTGTTCAGAATGTACACAGCAGGCGTTGCCCGTGTTGGCAGATGCTGCACCGTACCCAGAGCATTGCGCCATTGACTACACTTCATACCCAAAGAAAGTAATTGAGCAAAAAGCGAAAGTACTACGCGGACTTGCACAAACGCGCGGCTGGCTTTTGCAAAGTAATCCCAATGGGCAATTCGCCAGCTAGCCCCCGCCATACAAGCGCAAGCCACTATCAAAACAATAACACCATGACCCGACAGAAAACCGCCCTAATCACCGGCATCACCGGCCAAGACGGCTCTTACCTTGCTGAGTTTTTACTGGAAAAAGGCTACTTCGTGCACGGCATCAAGCGCCGGGCCAGTTCGTTTAACACCCAGCGGGTTGACCACATCTACCAAGACCCGCACATTGACAACGCCAACTTCAAGCTGCACTACGGCGACCTGACCGACACCAGCAACCTGGTGCGCATCGTGCAAGAAACCCAGCCCGACGAAATCTACAACCTGGGTGCGCAAAGCCATGTGGCGGTAAGTTTTGAAAGCCCAGAATACACCGCCGATGTCGATGGCATGGGCACGCTGCGCATCCTCGAAGCCATCCGCATCCTGGGCCTGGAAAAGAAAACCCGCTTTTACCAAGCCAGCACCAGCGAACTCTACGGCCTGGTGCAAGAAACCCCGCAGCGCGAAACCACCCCGTTTTACCCGCGCAGCCCTTACGCCGTGGCCAAGCTGTATGCCTACTGGATCACCGTCAACTACCGCGAAGCCTACG
>CAIQOO010000157.1 GCA_903873485.1 uncultured beta proteobacterium
GTCCAGCATTTGCTGGAACACTGCGTTGTTGTCGATGACACGGAATTTGCTCATGGAAGTCTGGCTCAAGATGGGTGCCTGAGTGTATAGACCTTCCGGCCACCCGCTTCCAACATGATCGCCATATCTCGTGAATAAGTCCGACAGGCTGCTAGCGAACAATAAATAGCCATCGCAGTCGAACCAGATGCCCTTCGACTGCGCTCAGGGCGAACGGACTGATCAAGCAACGGCTATTTTCTTGACCAGCAGCACCACTGCCCGCGCCTCGATTGCCTGCCCTTGCCCGACCGGCCCCATCTTTTCTGCCGTCTTGGCCTTGATGTTGATCTGCTCAGGCGCCAGGTTCAAGGTCTGCGCGATCTGCGCCCGCATGGCGGGAATGAACCGCATCAATTTGGGGGTCTGGGCGATGACGGTGCTGTCGATATTGCCAATCTCATAACCCTGGGCACGCACCCGCCGGGCCGCCTCGGCCAGCAAGACGGTCGAATCGGCACCCCTGAAACGCGCATCGGTGTCTGGAAAATGCGTGCCAATATCGCCCAGCGCGGCAGCACCGAGCAGCGCGTCGGTGATCGCATGCAGCAGCGCATCGGCATCCGAATGGCCCAGCAGCCCCAGGTGAAACGGGATTTCCACTCCGCCCAGCACCAGTTGGCGTCCGGGAACCAGCGCATGAATGTCCCAGCCCTCGCCAATTCTGAAGTTCATCAGGCAGCGCGCCGACTCAGCCGGCTTTGCAGCACCGCTTCGGCCAGCGCAAAGTCTTCCGGGTAAGTCACCTTGAAATTCTGTACGCTGCCGGGTACCAGTTTTGGGCTTAGGCCGAGCGACTCGATGGCGCTCGATTCATCGGTAACCGCATCGCCCGCCACCTGCAAGGCATCAAGCAGGCTGCCGATGCGAAACATCTGCGGCGTTTGGGCCAGCCATTTGTCGCTGCGGTTCAAGGTAGCGGCGACCCGGCCAGCTTGCTCTTGCTTGAGCGTGTCGGGCAATGGCAGCGCCAGCAGGCCACCCACCTCGTCGCCCAGGCAGGCGTCGATCAGGCGCTCAATCTGCTCGGGCTGAATCAGGCAGCGCGCGGCATCATGCACCAGCACCCAGTCGTGCGCAGCGGCACCCTGTTGAATCAGCCAGTTTAGACCATTAAATACGCTCTCAGCCCTTGTAGAGCCTCCGCAGTTAGCTATTGAATATGCAGCAACTTGCGAGCCTGACTCGGCCAGGCAACTGTCGTCTGACGCCACCACTACCACGGTCATGGCAAGGCGCGGCACCTTGGCAAATGCGGCCAGCGTGTGCAGCACCAGCGCTTTGCCGGCCAGCGCCTGGTATTGCTTGGGGCCGGCTGCGCCCGAGCGGGTGCCGGTGCCGGCACTCGGTATCAGGGCATGGATGCGCGGCGGCATGGCGGCGGGAGCCTGGGGCTTGGATTGGCTGGGTTCGGTCATGATGTGGAGCACATTCTAAAATCCGCTTGATCGTACCTTTTCGCCCACCCTGCCAACTTTTTTGCGGGGTGTTGGCGTTTCTACCGGCTTGTAACACCCCATGGATTTACCCAAACTCACCCCCGGCAAGCGCTATACCCTGCCCCGCCCGATCGGCTCGGCCGATGCCCTGCTGCTGGCGCAACTGGCCTTGCGCGACAAGGGCTTGGGCCGCGTCACCGCCATCGTCACCGCCAGCGCACCCGACGCCCAGCGGCTGATTGATGAAATGGCGTTTTTTGCACCGGCGCTGCGCTGCGTGTTGTTTCCAGACTGGGAAACGCTGCCATTTGACAACTTTTCGCCGCACCAGGATTTAATCAGCGAGCGCCTGGCCACCTTGTGGCGCATTAGCCAGCATGACAGGGACACCGGGGCCGATGTGGTGCTGGTGCCCGCCACCACTGCGCTGTACCGGCTGGCACCGCCGAGCTTTCTGGCCGGCACCACCTTTCACTTCAAGACCCGACAAAAGCTCAATGAGGCCAAACTCAAGGCGCAGCTCACGCTGGCCGGCTACAGCCATGTGACGCAAGTGGTCAGCCCCGGCGAATACGCAGTGCGCGGCGGCCTGATTGACCTGTTTCCGATGGGCAGCCCGGTGCCGTACCGGGTCGATCTGTTTGACGACGAGATTGACAGCATCAGAACCTTCGATCCCGACAGCCAGCGCAGCCTGTACCCGGTGCCCGAAGTGCGCCTGCTGCCGGGGCGCGAGTTTCCGATGGACGAGGAGGCGCGGGCACGTTTTCGGCACCGCTGGCGTGAGCTGCTGGAAGGCGACCCGACCCGCAGCCGCATCTACAAGGACATCGGTCTGGGTGTGGCCACTGCCGGCATTGAATACTATTTGCCGCTGTTTTTTGCCGACACTGCCACTGTCTTTGACTATCTGGGCAGCGCTGCCACGGTGGTGCTGCATGGCGATCTGGAGCCGGTTTTTGCCCATTTTTGGCAAGACACCCGCGAGCGTTACCGCCTGGTGCAAGGCGACCCGGAGCGACCGGTGCTGCCGCCGGACGCACTGTTCTTAAGTGCCGAGCAGTTTTATGCCCGGGTCAATCAGCACGCGCAGTTGGCCTTGCGACCGGTTCCAACTGAGCCAATACCCGGTCAGGGTGAGCCTCTACCCGGTCAGGGTGAGCCTCTACCCGGTCAGGGTGAGCCTCTACCCGGTCAGGGTGAGCCTCTACCCGGTCAGGGTGAATCAATACCCGTTCAGGGTGAGCTTGTCGAACCCGGTAATGGCCCTTCGACAAGCTCAGGGCGAACGGGTGGTAACGGCCTTCCGTCCCTTCGGCAAGCTCAGGACAGGCCTAGCTCAGGGCGAACGGGGGGTATGAACATTGCACTGTTGCCCCCGCTTACCGTGATGCGCGGTGCCGATGATCCGCTGGCACGCCTGAAAGCCTATATCGGCAACACCCGGCAGCGTGTGCTGGTGCTGGCCGAGAGCGATGGCCGACGTGCCAGCCTGCTTGATTTTTTGCATTCGAGCGCGTTTGACCCACCGGCGTTTGAGTCGCTGCAAGAGTTCTTGGCCAGCAGCGAAAAGATCGGCATTGCGACTTCCAGCCTGGCCAGCGGCTTTAGCTGGCTGGAGATCGGCATCGACTTTGTCACCGAGACCGAACTGTTTGCCACCAGCCCGACCAGCCGCAAACGCAAAAAACAGGAACAGGTCAGCGATGTCGAAGCGCTGATCAAGGACCTGAGCGAACTGAAAGTCGGTGATCCGGTGGTGCACAATGCCCACGGCATTGGCCGTTACCGGGGCTTGATGAACCTGGACTTGGGGCAAAAGCTTCCCAATGGCGAGCCGGAGATTCAGGAATTTTTGCACCTTGAATATGCCGACAACGCCACGCTATATGTGCCGGTGAGCCAGTTGCAGTTGATCAGTCGCTACACCGGAGTCAGCCCGGATGAAGCGCCACTGCACAAACTCGGCAGCGGCCAGTGGGAAAAAGCCAAACGCAAAGCCGCCGAGCAGGTGCGCGACAGCGCCGCCGAGTTGCTCAATATTTACGCCCGTCGTGCCGCCCGCGAGGGACATGCCTTTCGGTACAGCGCCACCGACTACGAGACTTTTGCCAACGACTTTGGCTTTGAGGAAACCGCCGACCAGTCTGCCGCCATCCACGCCGTCATTCAGGACATGATCAGCCCGCGCCCGATGGACCGGCTGATTTGCGGCGATGTCGGCTTTGGCAAAACCGAAGTAGCTTTGCGCGCGGCTTTCATTGCCATCACCGGTGGCAAGCAGGTGGCCTTGCTGGCTCCCACCACGCTGCTGGCCGAGCAGCACTTTCAGACCCTGGTGGACCGTTTTGCCAAATGGCCGGTAAAGGTGGCGGAAATGAGCCGCTTTCGGTCTGGCAAAGAAATCACCGCCTCGCTCAAAGGCGTGGCCGATGGCACCATCGACATCGTCGTCGGCACCCACAAGCTGCTCAGCGAATCGACCAAATTCAAGGACTTGGGGTTGCTGATCATCGACGAGGAGCACCGCTTTGGCGTGCGCCACAAAGAGCAGATGAAGGCCTTGCGCGCCGAGGTTGATGTGCTGACCCTGACCGCCACGCCGATCCCGCGCACGCTGGGCATGGCGCTCGAAGGCCTGCGCGATCTGAGCGTCATCGCCACCGCACCGCAGCGCCGACTGGCCATCAAGACCTTTGTCCGCACCGAGGGCAACGGCGTGATCCGCGAAGCCGTGCTGCGCGAACTCAAGCGCGGCGGGCAGGTTTACTTTTTGCATAACGAGGTGGACACCATTGAAAACCGCCGTGCCCGGCTGGAAGAACTGCTGCCGGAAGCCCGCATTGCCGTGGCCCACGGCCAGATGCCCGAGCGTCAATTGGAAAGTGTGATGCGCGATTTTGTCGCCCAGCGCAGCAACCTGCTGCTGTGCTCGACCATCATCGAAACCGGCATTGACGTGCCAACCGCCAACACCATCGTGATGAGCCGAGCCGACAAGTTTGGCCTGGCCCAGTTGCACCAGTTGCGTGGCCGGGTTGGCCGCAGCCACCATCAGGCTTATGCCTACCTGATGGTGCCCGACCTGCAAGGTTTGACCAAACAGGCCCAGCAGCGGCTGGATGCGATTCAGGCGATGGAAGAGTTGGGCAGCGGCTTTTACCTGGCCATGCACGACCTGGAAATTCGCGGTGCCGGCGAAGTGCTGGGCGAAAACCAGAGCGGCAACATGCTGGAAGTGGGTTTTCAGCTTTACAACGAAATGCTGTCGGAGGCAGTGCGTTGCCTGAAAGCCGGCATTGAGCCTGACCTGCTGAGTCCGCTCAACGTCGCCACCGACATCAACCTGCATGCGCCAGCGCTGCTGCCAGACGATTTTTGCGGCGACGTGCATTTGCGCCTGTCTTTTTATAAAAAACTCGCCACGGCCAAGACGGCCAATCAGATCGACGCGCTGCTTGAAGAAATCATTGACCGTTTTGGCAAGCTGCCCAGCCAGGCGCAAACGCTGATCGACGTGCACCGCCTGCGGGTGCTAAGCCAGCCTTATGGCGTGACCAAGGTCGATGCCGCACCCGGCGTCATCACCATCACGTTTAAACCCAACCCGCCGATTGATTCGATGAAGATCATTCAATTGATTCAGAAAAACAAGCACATTAAACTGGCCGGCAACGAAAAACTGCGGATTGAACGTGCCCTGCCCTTGCCACAAGAACGGGCGCAGGCGGTGCGCGATGTGCTGCGCAATTTGGGGCAACCGGTGGCCGATGTCAGCGCTGTGGCCTGAAGCGCACCGGCAATCGGGTGCCATCGGCGCCATTTTTGCAACAAGGAGAAATTTCATGCCTGCTGCCAGCCACATTACACCCGAGCTGCTGCAACAGCGGCTTGATACCCTGGCCCACCAACTGATGCAGCGTGATGATGCACTGGCGTTGCTGGCGCTCGGCTCGGTCGGACTGGAGACGGATCGGATAGATGCCTGGTCGGATCTGGATTTTTTTGTGCTGGTGCGTGACGGTGCCAAGCAGCGCTATATCGGCCAACTCGACTGGCTAACCGCTGCCCATCCGCTGGCTTGGCATTTTCAGAACACCGTTGATGGCCACAAGGCATTGATGGAAGACGGCGTGTTTTGCGAATTCGCCGTGTTTGAGTTGCATGAACTCGCGCATATTCCCTATGCCGCCGGTCGGTTCATTTGGCGCCGCAGCGAGGTTGACCCGGCCCTGGCCTCGCCACAGTTGGTGCTGCCCGGGCCGCATGACGCGCACTGGCTGGTTGGCGAAGCCCTGTCGAATCTGCTGGTCGGCTTGCAACGCTACGCACGCGGCGAGAAACTCGCCGCCATGCGCCTGGTGCAGGTCCACGCGCTCGACCGCGTGCTGGAGTTGCTGGAAAGCCGGCAGCCGCTGTCCGCCAGTGCCAATGCCAGCCGCGACCCCTTCAACATTGATCGGCGTATCGAAAAGCGCAATAGCCATGCCGCTGCGGCCCTGCCTGACTGGGCCGGCGGCTATGAGGCCACGGTGCCCGCTGCGTTGTCGCTGCTGACCGCGCTAGAAGCCCACGGCGGGGTGAATGCGGCAATTGCCGCGCGTATTCGGCTGCTGGCAACCATGGCGAAATAACTGGTTAGACAAAAATGCACTGCCCGCTCACCAAAGATTTTGTCCTTCGCTCGCTTCGCCACGATGACTCGGCTGCTCTCGGGTGGTACTTTGATTCCCTCTCGCCAGCGTCAAAAAGCCGGTTTGCTCCCCACCCGCTCACCCAGACAACAGCCCAAGAACTCTGCGCGACAGAACAATCGGCCACGCTGCGACTGGCAATTGAGATGGCTGGCAAGATCATCGGCTACTTTATTCTTGAGCCAGAAATGTCGATGCACGAGGCCGCACGCTACCGCCAGTTTGGCATTGCGCTGGAATCTGGCAAGGACTTTTTGTTTGCGCCGTCGGTCGCTGACGCATTTCAGAACCGGGGCCTGGCATCGCTGGCGATGCCGCATTTGCTCCAACTGGCGCGGCAGTCCGGTGCCCGCAGCCTGGTACTGATGGGTGGCACACAGGCCACCAACGCGCGCGCCATTGCGTTTTATGAAAAGTTTGGTTTCCAGCGCTTTGGCGGCTACCAGACCGAGCTGTTCAACCACGACATGCGCCACGTTCTGAACCATGCATGCTGATCGCGCCACACGCTGTGACGCACGCGCTCGGGGCGACAGTTCCCACTTTTTGCATCGGTGATGGTTTGGTTACTATCTAAAATATAGCTGGCAGCGCAATAAGCACGGGGGCTAGAGGCTGATTTGATGCTTAAACCAGTGGCTCGGCACTGACCACCATGCCATCGGCATCGGCATACAGCCAGTCGCCCGGGTTCACCCAGACACCCTGAATCTGCACTGGCAAATCCTTTTGCCCCTGATTGCGTTTCTCGGTGGGCATGGGCATGCTGGCCAGGGCGCGGATGCCAACCGCTTGCCGGGCCAGTTCCGCCACGTCACGCACACAGCCGTCAATTACCACGCCAGCCCAGCCGTTGTTGGCGGCAGCAGCGCCCAGGTTGCCGCCGAGCAAGGCCCGGTGCAACGAGCCTGCGCCAGCGACCACCAGCACCCGGCCAACCCGGCCATCGGGGGTGTCAATGTAGCCGCACGAATCCACCGCCGCCTTGACCAGCGAGTTGTCTTCAAAACACTTGACCGTGGTCACCGGTCCGCAAAAAACCCGTTGCGCGCCAAAGTCGCGAAAAACGGCTGGCAGCGCCCGAAAAGTGCTAGGTGAATCGTTTTTGTGGGCATCACACAAATCGCAAGTGGCAAACGGCCTGGTCATGTCGAATCTCCTTTAAAAATTGAAAAATTGTAGGTTGTACGCCAAGCTGTCACAAAAAGATGCTGTCTCCCGGTGAAAAAGGTGTTATCTCTCTAGGAAAGCCCGGGTTTCTCCAGTAGCATTCGCCTCACCCGGCAGATCGGCTGTTCTTGCTGGCAATTGATCAACTCTCAAGAGGACAACATACATGGCAACTGAAAAAAAACCGCCAGCTAAAAAAGCTGCTCCTGTCACCAAGGCAGCGCCTGCAACGAAGGCAGCACCTGCAACGAAGGCAGCACCTGCAACGAAGGCAGCACCTGCAAAGAACGTAGTGCCAGCAACAAAAGTAGAACCGGTCAAAGTTGCCACTGCAGCCAAAAAAGTGGCCGTCAAGGTCGCTACCCCGGCCAATAAGGCGGCTCCAGCCACCGCCGCAGCGCCGGCAGTGGTAGCCGCCAGCACGACAGATCCCGCTGCCGAGAAAAGCGCCAACTCAGCCTTCATGAAAGCCCTGACACCCAGCGCCGCACTGGCTGCCGTGGTGGGTGCCCAGGCATTGCCACGCACCCAAGTGGTGAAAAAACTGTGGGTATACATCAAAGAGAACAATCTGCAAGACACTGCCGACAAGCGCATGATCAATACCGACGCCAAACTCATGGAGGTTTTTGGCAAGGCGCAAGTCCACATGTTTGAAATTGCCGGCCTGATCGGCCAGCACCTGACGTAAGCGCGGCGCTCAAGCGGCAAGCCAGGAGGCCGGCGCAAGTCGGCTTTTTCTTGGTGGCATGATCCCTCCCCCTTATTCAAAAACACCCGCATTTCGTTGATGCTGCGCTTTCTGCTTACCCGTTTCAGCCTGATCATTCCAACTTTCATTGGCATGACGCTGGTGGCGTTTTTTCTGATCCGGATGGTGCCGGGCGACCCGATCGAGACGCTGGCCGGTGAGCGCGGCATTGACCCGGTGCGCCACGCCGAACTGCTCAAGGCCTATGGGCTGGACCGCCCGGTGCTGGTGCAATACGGCATTTACATTGGCCGGGTGCTGCAAGGCGACCTGGGCAAATCCATCATCACCCATGCGCCGGTGCTCAATGAATTTCTGGCACTGTTTCCGGCCACCATCGAACTGGCCCTGTGCGCCATTTTGTTCGCGCTGATCATTGGCATTCCGGCGGGCATTCTGGCGGCGGTCAAACGCAACACGATTCTTGATCACGGGGTCATGGGGGTGTCGCTGACCGGCTACTCGATGCCGATATTCTGGTGGGGCCTGCTGCTGATTTTGCTGTTTTCGGTGCAGCTTGACCTGACGCCGGTGTCCGGGCGCATTTCGGTGCAGTACTTTATTGAGCCGGTCACCGGCTTTTTGCTGATCGACACCTGGATGGCGGGCGAGATGGACGCATTCTGGTCAGCCGCTTCGCACCTGATCTTGCCGACCATCGTGCTCGGCACCAACCCGCTGGCGGTAATTGCCCGCATGACCCGCTCGGCCATGCTGGAGGTGCTGGGTGAAGACTACATCCGCACCGCCCGCGCCAAGGGTTTGTCCAATTTTCGGGTAGTGGCGCTGCATGCGCTGCGCAATGCCCTGATTCCGGTGGTCACGGTAATTGGCCTGCAGGTCGGCGTGCTGTTTACCGGCGCCATCCTGACCGAAACCATTTTTTCATGGCCGGGCGTTGGCAAATGGATGATAGAAGCAATTGGCCGACGTGACTACCCGGTATTGCAGGGCGGCATGCTGCTGCTGGGCGGCATGGTGATGCTGGTGAATCTGCTGGTCGATGTGACCTACGGCATCATCAACCCGCGCATTCGGCATTGAACTGGACTTGCACCGTGACCACCCTGACCGACTCCACCCATGTTCACATGCCGCGCCACCCGCTGCGGGAGTTCTGGGACTATTTTCAAACCAACAAGGGCGCGGTGGCGGGCTTGGGCATCGTGGCGGCGGTGCTGCTGCTGGCGGCTTTTGCGCCCTGGATTGCGCCCTACCCGCCGGATGCCACCGATGCCAGCGTGTTCCTGACACCGCCGGCCTGGCAAGCCGGCGGCAGCAGCGCACACCTGCTGGGCACCGATGCGATTGGCCGCGACATCCTGTCGCGGCTGATTTTTGGTGCCCGACTGTCGTTGACCATTGGCCTGGCGGTGGTGGCGATCTCGGTCGTGCTCGGCACCGTGCTGGGGCTGACGGCCGGCTATTTCAGGGGGCTGTTCGAAATTGGCGCAATGCGGCTGATGGACATCATCCTGACGCTGCCCAGCCTGTTGCTGGCGATCGTGATCGTCGCCATTCTGGGCCCGGGCCTGATGAACGCCATGCTGGCGGTGGCAGTGGTGGTGCTGCCGCACTATGTGCGCATCACCCGCGCTGCGGTCATTTCCGAAATGTCCAAGGACTATGTCACGGCGGCCCGCATGAACGGCGCCGGCCATTGGCGCCTGATGTTCACCGAAGTGCTGCCCAATTGCACGGCGCCGCTGATTGTGCAGGCCTCGCTGGGTATTTCAACCGCCATTCTGGACGCTGCGGCGCTGGGTTTTTTGGGGCTGGGGGCACAGCCGCCGTCACCCGAATGGGGCACCATGCTGGCCGATGCACGCGAGTTTGTGCTGCGCGCCTGGTGGGTGGTGACTTTTCCGGGGCTGGCGATTTTGATCACGGTGCTGGCGTTCAACCTGCTCGGTGACGGTCTGCGCGATGCGTTTGACCCCAAGCTCAAGCGCTGAAAGACTTCTGTATGGCTCTGCTGGAAATCGAAAACCTGTCGGTGCAGTTCCCGTCCAAGGCCGGTGTACTGCACGCGGTCGATGGGGTCTCGCTGTCGCTTGACGCCGGTGATGTGCTGGGCATTGTGGGCGAGTCGGGTTCGGGCAAAAGTGTCACCATGATGGCGCTGATGGGCCTGGTGGCTTTTCCTGGCCGCGTCTCTGCCGACAAGCTGCAATTTGACGGGCACGATTTGCTTCACGGCAGCAGCGGCGAACACGGCAAACTCATCGGCAAAGACGTGGCGATGATCTTTCAAGACCCAACCACCAGCCTGAACCCGTGTTTTACCATCGGTTTTCAACTCGCCGAAACCCTCAGGCTGCATTTGAAGCTGGACCACCGGGCCGCCAAAAGGCGCTCGATCGAGTTGCTCGAGCAAGTCGGCATTCCGGCCCCCGAAAGCCGCCTGAAGGTCTATCCGCACCAGATGTCGGGTGGCATGAACCAGCGCGTGATGATTGCCATGGCAATTGCCTGCAACCCCAAGCTGCTGATAGCCGATGAACCAACCACCGCACTCGACGTGACGATTCAGGCGCAAATCCTGGATCTGCTGCGCAATTTGCAAAAAGAACGCAACATGGCGCTGGTGCTGATCACCCACAACATGGGCGTGGTGTCCGAAATGGCGCAGCGGGTGGCGGTGATGTATGCCGGCCAGATCATGGAGCAGCGCAGTGCGCACGACATTTTTGAGCTGCCCCAGCACCCCTACACCGAAGCACTGATGGCCGCCATGCCCGAGCGCAGCGACGGCCAGTTGCGGCTGGCCACCATTCCCGGCATGGTGCCGGGCTTGTTTGACCGCCCCACCGGCTGCCTGTTTGCGCCGCGCTGCACTTATGCCGCCAACCATTGCCGGGCGCAGCGCCCAAGCCTGCGCGACTGGCAAAGTGGCATGGTGCGCTGCCATTACCCGCTCGAAGCAGTGCCGCTGACCCCGGAGCTGGCCGCATGAGCGCCACGTCGGCCCCAAGCCCGGCCATTCAACCGGTGGTGCTGGCGCGCAACCTGACACAGGTCTATAAGATCAGTCGCGGCATGTTTCATGCGCCCGACCATCTGCAAGCCGTCAGCGGCGTGTCTTTTTCTGTCAACCCCGGCAAGACGCTGGCGGTGGTGGGTGAGTCGGGTTGCGGCAAATCCACCCTGGCGCGCATGGTGTCGCTGATCGAAACCCCAAGCTCGGGCGAGTTGCGGCTAGGCCAGGTCGATGTGGTCAAGGCCAGCGGCAAACAGCGCCAGGCGCTGCGGCGCACCGTGCAACTGGTGTTTCAAAATCCGTTTGGCTCGCTCAACCCGCGAAAAAAAATCGGTGCCATTCTGGAGTCGCCACTCGAAATCAACACCGATCTGAGCGCGCCGGAGCGCGCCAAAAAAGCCCGCGACATGCTGGCCTTAGTCGGTTTGCGCCCCGAGCACTATGACCGTTACCCGCACATGTTCTCTGGCGGTCAGCGCCAGCGCATTGCGATTGCGCGTGCGCTGATGCTGCGGCCCGGCCTGATCGTCGCCGACGAGCCGGTGTCGGCGCTGGACGTGTCGATCCAGGCCCAGGTACTCAATTTGCTGGCCGATTTGCAGCAAGAGCTGGGGCTGGCCTACCTGTTTATTTCGCACGACTTGGGGGTGGTGCGCCATATTGCCCACGAAGTGCTGGTGATGTACCTGGGCCACGCGGTCGAGCAAGGCGACAAAAAAACCCTGTTTGCCCAGCCGCTGCACCCCTACACCCAGGCCTTGCTGGCCTCAACCCCCGGCATTGTCGGCACGGGTACCGCCAAACAGCGCCTGGTGCTCAAGGGTGAGCTGCCATCACCGCTGAACCCGCCCAGCGGCTGCGTGTTTTCAACCCGCTGCCCGCATGTCAGTGCCCAATGCCAGGCCGAACGACCGGCTTTGCGCGAGCTGGCCGGTCGGCAGGTCGCCTGCCATCTGGCTGAACAATTTATCCAACCCGCTGCCGCGCAGCATTAACCTGTCAGGAGTCCACAAGATGACGATTTCAACCCCCAAGTTCCCGCTCAAACGCAGTGCGCTGTATGCGCTGGCACTGCCGGCGCTGCTGGCCTGGTCGCCGCTGTCGGCCAAAACGCTGGTCTATTGCTCTGAAGGCAGCCCGGAAAATTTTGCCCCCAGCATCAACACCACCGGCACCTCATTTGATGCCAGCGAGCAGATTTACGACAACATCGTTGATTTTGAGCGCGGCGGCACCAAAGTGGTGCCGGGTCTGGCCGAAAAATGGGATGTCTCCAAAGATGGCCTGGAATACACCTTTCATCTGCGCAAAGGGGTGAAATGGCATTCCAACAAAAACTTCAAGCCCAGCCGTGACTTCAATGCCGACGACATCCTGTTCATGTTTGAGCGTCAATGGAAAGAAAACGACCCCTACTTCAAGGTCACCAGTTCCAACCACGCCTATTTTGGCGACATGGGCATGCCCAAGCTGCTGAAATCGGTCGATAAAGTCGATGACTACACCGTCAAGATTGTGCTGAACTCGCCCGAGGCACCGTTCCTGTCAAACCTGGCCATGCAGTATGCCGGCGTTCAGTCGAAGGAATACGCGATCGCCATGCTCAAGGCGGGCACCCCCGAAAAGCTCGACCAGGAGCCGCTCGGCACCGGCCCCTTCATGCTGGTGCAATACCAGAAAGATGCCATCATTCGCTACAAGGCCAACCCCCAGTATTGGGCTGGCAAGGCCAAGATTGACGACCTGATCTTCTCGATCACGCCCGATGCCTCGGTGCGCTGGGCCAAGCTGCAAAAGGGCGAATGCCATGTCATGCCCTACCCCAACCCGGCTGACCTGCCCGCCATTCGCAAGGATGCCAATGTGGTGGTGCTGGAGCAACCCGGCCTGAACATCGGCTACCTGGCCTACAACACCACCAAAAAACCGTTTGACGATGTGCGGGTGCGCAAGGCGGTCAACATGGCGATCGACAAGAAAGCCATTGTCGATGCGGTCTATCTGGGCACCGGTGTGCCGGCCACCAACCCGATTCCGCCGACCCAGTGGTCTTACAACAAGGCCATCAAGGACGACGCGTTTGACCCGGCCGCCGCCAAAAAGCTGCTGGCCGAAGCCGGTCTGGCCAATGGCTTTAGCACCGATCTGTGGGCCATGCCGGTGCAGCGCCCCTACAACCCGAACGCCAAGCGCATCGCCGAACTGATGCAGGCCGACCTGGCCAAGGTCGGCATCAAGGCCGAAATCAAGAGTTTTGAATGGGGCGAGTACCGCAAGCGCATGCAGGCCGGCGAACACCAGATGGGCATGCTGGGCTGGACCGGCGACAACGGCGATCCGGACAACTTCCTGCACACCCTGCTGGGCTGCGACTCGGCCAAGGCTGGCGGCAGCAATGTCGCCAAGTTCTGCCACAAGCCGTTTGACGACCTGGTGGTCAAGGCGAAAACCGTGACCGACCCGGCCGAGCGCACCAAGCTGTATGAACAAGCCCAGGTGATCTTCAAGCAGCAAGCCCCCTGGTTCACCATTGCCCATGCGGTGCAGATCAAGCCGGTGCGCAAAGAAGTCATCGGCTTCAAGCTCAGTCCGTTTGGCCGGCACAGTTTTTACGGTGTCGATATGACCAAGTAAACCGTTTCCGATGTCAGTTCAAGAGCCGGCGCAAGCCGGCTTTTTTATGAATGAAATAAGGCTCTGGCCCTTGTCAGCAAAGCGCTGATAGCTATTATTTATATAGTATCGAAAAACACCGGCACGGCCCTGTTGTCAGGCAACGCCAGCAGCGCCGGGCCTGCCGCCCGTCAGGCAGGCGGCAGCACTGTTTCGGTTCGCCGCCCCACTCCCAACGCGGCCACCACACTCAACAACAGCACCGCCGCTGCGCCGAGCAGCGTGGCACCATACCAGCCGCGGTCCATGAAGGCGCCAAAAATGATCGGCGAGATCGCAAAACCGGTGTCCAGGCCCGAATAGACCAGCCCATAGACCCGGCCAGTGGCTCCTTTGGGGGCGGCTTTTTTGATCATCATGTCGCGCGATGGGCCACCGATGCCGACGGCAAAACCGGTCGCCGCCAGCACCATCATGGTCAGTGTCGGCCCAAACAGGCCGGTGCCGCACAGCGCCAGCAACATGGCGGCGACCGACATCGACAGTGCCACCACGCGGTCGCTGTGCCGCGAGGTGGCGGCGACAAAACCACCGATAAATATGCCCAGCGCGCCACACAGCATATAGGCGGTGATGGTCAGGGTGGCGGTTTCAAAACTGATGCCGTGCATCGCCTTGAGAATCGACACGGCAAAACTCTGCACCACCGCCAGCGTCATGGTCGAGAGCAAGAAGAAGGCAAAACACCACCACACCACCGGCAGTTTCATAAACGCCATGCTGTGCTCGACCGGGTTATCGGGGTGGTGCCGCACAGTGTGGGTGAGCAACTTGTCGCGCTGCAACAGCATCAGCAGCAAAATGCCGGCATACATCAGCGCAGCGGCCAGATAGGCGGTACGCCAGTGGTACCAGGCACTGATGCCGGCAAAAAACACCGGCGCTGCCGCCCAGCCGAGGTTGCCGGTCAAACCATGCACGCTGAACGCATGACCGAGCCGGGCGACCGAAACACGCTGGTTCAAGATGGTGAAGTCCACCGGGTGAAATGTGGCATTGCCCAGCCCGGCCAGCGCCGCCACGCCAAACAGCGCGGCATAACTCGTCACCATCGATGCCGCCAGACAGGCGACAACAAACAAACCCAGCGCCAAAAACAGCATCGGCCGGGCACCGACTTTGTCCACCGCAAACCCGGCTGCCGCCTGCCCGAGGCCCGACACCACAAAAAAAGTGCTCATCAGCAGCCCCACCTGCGAATAGCTCAGGCCAAATTCGGTCATGAACACCGGAAACATCAGTGGCAGCAGCAAATGCCCAAAATGCGATGCCGCATGGGCCAGCCCGACCAGCCCAATGATGGCGGCATCTTGTTGCAGCGGAGCGGATGGGGGCAGAGCTTGGGGCGCGGTTGTCATGCGGCCATGTTAACGGTGCGCCGCTGCCGCCGCTGCCGGTCAGATCATGGCCGGTCATTTTGCCGTGCGGGATGGCGGCTGCCGAATTGGCGAAATGTGGATGATTTTGGCCTCTAGCCCTTACTGGACGTGCGCTAGCAGCTATCTATTTTGATAATTCCAGGCAACCCTGCCGTGTCCCGGTTGGCAGCCCTGAAATGTGCCGATGCCTGCTGCATCGCGGTTTGCTAGGTACATTAGTCACTGTGATCATGCTGAACCTGAAAGAGAAAACCATCACCTTGCGTCGCTGGCTCAACTGGAGCCTGAACCTGCTGGCACCGCTGCTGGCGGTGATGGCTGGTGCCGGGCTGTTGCTGATTGATCCGCCTTTGACACAGACCTTGCGCCAGTCGGTGTTTGACCAGTACCAGCGCGTCTATCCCCGGGTCTATCAGCCGGTGCCGGTGCGGATCATTGATATTGACGAAGACAGCCTGAACAAAATCGGCCAGTGGCCCTGGCCTCGCACCCGCATTGCCGAACTGGTTGAGCGCCTGCGCGCAGCCGGGGTGGCGGCAATAGGCTTTGACGTGCTGTTTGCCGAGCCGGACCGGACCTCGCCCAAAGCCATGCTCAATATCTGGAACCTGCCCGAGGCAACCCGCCGCGATATCGCCAGTTTGCCAGACCATGATGAAGGCTTGGCCAAAACCCTGCAGCCGGGCGGTGTGGTGCTGGGTTTTGCGCTGGAGCGCGACGGCAGCGGCGCCCCGTTACCCGCCGCAAAGCACCGTTTTCTCAATATTGGCGCGTCAGCATTGCCTTTTCTCCATCCATTTTCCAGGGCCGTGCCCTCGTTGCCGCTGCTCAGCGCAGCGGCGGCAGGCAACGGCGCCCTGACCTTTGTGCCTGACAACGACGGTGTGGTGCGCCGGGTGCCGCTGCTGCTGCGCCTGGGAGATACGCTGGTGCCATCGCTGGTGTCTGAACTGCTGCGGGTCGGGCTTGGGGAACAAAACTACTTGGTGCGCACGTCTTCGGTGCCTGGGGTGGGATTGACCGAGGTGAAAGTGGGACAACTGACCATGCCAACCACAGCCAGCGGCGAGGTCTGGATTCATTACACCGGCCCGGTCAGGCAACGCACCCTGCCGGCCTGGAAGCTATTTTCCCAAACCGTGCCAGATGCTGATTTGAAGGGTCATCTGGTGCTGGTGGGTACCTCGGCGCAGGGCTTGATGGATTTGCGTTTCAGCCCCTTGGGCGGTGTCATGCCTGGCGTGGAGGCGCATGCGCAGATGCTTGAGCAGGCGCTGTCTGGCAGTTTCCTGTACCGCCCGGCCTGGGCCAATTCGATTGAAGCCCTGACCCTGGTCATCGGTGGTCTGGTGCTGGGTGCGCTGGCTCTGACAACCGGTGCGCTGGTGTCGGCTTTTGCTGCCTTGCTAAGTATTGGCCTGATTGTCGCGGCTGGCTGGCTGGCGTTCATCCATTTCAGTTGGCTGCTGGACCCGGTGACGCCGGCACTGGGCATGGTTGCGGCATTTGTGCTCTCCAGCGTGATCCATCACCGCTCCAGCGAGCGGCGCCAGCGCTTTGTGCGGGCGGCGTTTTCGCGATATGTATCGCCCAATCTGGTGACGCATATTGTGGAACATCCGACCGAGCTTGAACTCGGTGGACGGCGGCAGGATTGCAGTTTTGTTTTCACTGACCTAGCCGGTTTCACCAGCCTGATGGAAACAATCGACCCAGGTGCTGCGGTGGCCCTGCTCAACGCCTACCTGGATGACATGATCGGCATTGCCTTTGCCCACAACGGAACCCTCGACCGCATCGTTGGTGATGCCGTGGCGATCATGTTTTCGGCACCGCTGCCGCAGCCCGATCACCAGCAACGGGCACTGGACTGCGCCATCGCCATGCAGCGCTTTGCCGCGCGTTACTCGGCTGATTTGAAGGCCCAGGGCATTGCCTTTGGCGACACCCGCATCGGTGTCCACACCGGCGAGGTGATTGTTGGCAACTTTGGCGGATCGACCATTTTTGACTACCGTGCACTTGGAGACCCGGTCAATACTGCGTCAAGATTGGAAGGCGCCAACAAGCACATTGGCACCCGCATTTGCGTGTCAGAGGCCACTTTATCGGGCTGCACCGGCATCGTGGTGCGGCCGGTGGGGCGGCTGGTGCTCAAGGGCAAGTCGCAAGCCTTGCGGGTGTTTCAACCAATTCATGACGGTCTGGAGATAGCCGGGGCAGCGCCGGACGACCCGCAGTACGCCGCCGCTTACGCGCTGTTGACGCAAGACGCTGAAGCCGCCTTGCCGGCTTTTGTGCAACTGGCAGAAACCCGTCCGGCCGACCCGCTGGTCAAGCTGCACTTGCGCCGGCTGCAACAACATCAGACCGGTGACCTGATCGTGATGACGGAAAAGTAAAGAGGTGGTGTTGCATCAATAAGCTCCGGCTTCCTGATCCGCTGAGGGAAAAAGGCGAACTCATAAGATTACTAACCATATGATTTCAAATGAAACTACACTTGGAACATATCTAATGTTTTGATGTATTTGGTGACTGCAGATTCAGCGCGAAGCCTAATCGAATCCAATTCTGCTTTTATGATACGAAGTGTTGCAAGGTTACTGTTCAGCAAGGACTCACGGTACACCACCACGTTGCCGGTTTCTTGACAGAAGATTTTTTTTGCTTCCTTCACAAAGGCATCTTTTTCGAATTCGGTGTATTGATTCGCAAACATCATGCTATAAATTTTAAGTTTCAAGTCATCTGTTAAATCTCCACCACTCAGGATTAGGTAGAAAGAAACTAATTCACTACGAAAATCAACCAATTCTTTCTGCTCTCTTCGAGCCCTCTCATCTCTAGCCAATTTCATCAGATAAATTTCACGCTCAATCTCGCCACGTTTTGCCATCAACTGCTTGCCCAGAGTAAATATGGCATCCTTGCGATTGGATTTCATTCGGTTTACATGGAATCTGTGAATAAGGTCAAGTAAATCGTCGATGCACGCCAAAATAAGGTCTGTTGATTTGTTGGACAAAAAGGCTGCGTGGAGTTCAGTCAAGTCAGTGTCCATGTCTTGCAGCAGTTGGTAACGGTGCGACAAGGCATGGGTTCCTTTAGAATAATCCTTGAATACAAGAGGTGTCCATATTCCATACTCAAAGTCAGATGGCCTGATACTTTGATCAGGAAAAACCCTAGATTGAAGTTGAAAAATTAGCGTTAGTCCAACATGATTGGTGTTCAGCGATTCAATTTTGATGCGGACCTGCTCTGCGTAATTATATACATTCTCCGGGGTTATCATGGTATGCGCCAAACGATTGGCAAGATTCTGATTGACCGCTTTAACAAACGATTGAAAGTTTGAGTAAGAACCCACATATTTTTCTGCACCACCTTGCAACAGTGCAATCATGGCAATCGTTGAACACGCTTTATATCTCAAACTGTATTTTTGCGCTAATCTGGCATTATCTTGCTTGGCGTGCTTCGTCGTTCCATTTACTACATAATCGAATTCAATCGTTTTTCGACCATCTTCATTAAGAAACATTTGCCACCAATCGATCATGGCTTGTGTATCAAGGCCGTGTCCATTTTCGTATCTTGCCGGGATGTCAACTTGTTTGATCTCGTAACCATTCGCCAGATACAAAGAGCGTTCGCCGTGGAAAACAGCGCCACTGGCATCAGTCAAATCGTCGTAATGCTGGGTTGCACCAAAATGTTTTCCGGTTATCTCTTTCCCAATATCGGTACGAAAATTCTGCCCAGGGGTGAGGTATCTTGAAGGAATCCAATTAATATATATTAATTCTCTGTTGTGCTGATCGGTTATTCTAACCGCTGCATGTCCAGGGGCCATTATTCCATCAACTCCAATAGGCTTAAACCATAATACATGTATCATTTTACCCTAACAATTTTACAATTTAAATTAACTCAGTATCCCAAGCCCACACGCGAGTCAGATGGTCGAAGTCGCGCAGGGTGCCTGATTTTTTTATACAAAATCAGCCTCTAGCCCTTTACCCATCTGCGCTGATAGCTATATTTTCAATAGCTAGTAAAGTTTTTCTATGATGATTTTAAAATTATTTTCAAATAAAATAATTACCAGATGATTACAATTTGAAAATAGTGTCTCAATCAGCATGAGAGTTTGCGCGACAAAGCTTCACCGGCACGGCACCGCTGCCCCGCGCCTGAACATGCCCGACACGGCCAATGTCAAGTCGGCTGTTGGCGCTGCTCACGACCACTGTTCGGCTCCATCGGGTCAACCAGCCTGGCCAGCGCCTGTTGCAGCGCGCCAAAACCGATGCGCTCTTGCTCCAGTCGCAAGTTTGGCCGCAGCCGGTTGTCACGCAGATCGTTGAATACACCGGTCGCATCGGCGGTCAGGCGCGGGAAATCACGCAACAGGGGTTGCTGCTCGTCGCCCCATCTTCTGATTCAGGCTAACCAGCCATCGCCACGACAAGTACTGAAACACTGCCAATCCACCGCACACCGTCAACATGACCACCCCGAACCGGATCATTAAGTTGGCGCCCTGTGCGTAATGCGCACGGTCCGCACTCAGCAAAAATTGAAAGGCCGAAAAAACCTGGCCATATTTCACAATGGTCTGCTCCGTTCCCAGCCAATAGCAAACCGAAGCCCCCGCAAGTGCTGACAAGGCAAGCCCCAACAAAACCCGGCGTGCCCCCACTGCACTCAACGCAGCAGATAGCGCACTGGCAGCCAGACAATTCAAAAACAATCCTGTGGCCATGGTGAACGATGCCAAAAAACTCGCATCCCACGCCATCAACTCTGTCAAATTATCGGTAGCCGCCCACTGCACTACCAACAAATGAAGCGGCCAAGCCAACACCACACGGATCAATATCCAGTAAAAGAAGTCCGCCAGAGTTTCAGGCGTGACGATGACCCGCACGCACAGCGCTGCCCCCACCACCTGCAGCATCACAGCCATATTCAGCGCGATAAACCTGCCCATCATTTCCCAATCCCAGGGCCAACCCAATACTGGCGACCCCACGATATCCTCAAGACTTTCAATCGGTACTGCAAGGCGCAGCAAGCACCAGGCCAATAACCCTTGGGCCACCAAGCCAAGCGGAAACGCGTACAGCCATCTGCGCCGCCTGGTTGCAAAAAACAAGAATGGACCGTTGGCCATGCCATAAACCGTCAACGCCAAGCCCAGCACAGACACGAGCTCGCTTAGCCCGGGCACCAGTAATTCACGCACGTTGTAAGGCACCAACAGATGGTTTATGCCTGGCAATGCCACCGCCATACGCTTTGCAGCCAGCCACCCCACCCAAGCCCCCACACCTGCCAGAAACATCCGTCACATCTGTCACCCGGGTGTACAAAAAATTGGATTTGAGGCCTGGCACCTGGCTTGATCAGCGCTTGGCAATGCACGCATTGAACGCGCTATGCTATTGGTCTATTGAAATTGAACGCGCGTTTCAAGCCGTTTTTTATGACAGAAATCAATTGGTCGCTCGCCATGTTCGCAGCCCGCGAGACACCCGCAGTATTGATGCGCTCGGTGGCGGCCGTGTTGGCAGCCACACGCCCGCGCATGACCATCGAAATTTTGACAAATGGCAACACCGCGCTTGCACAAACCATAGCTGGGGGTTTGATCCAGGGCCTCCAAATACCTGCCGCTGTCAACCTGCGGCTCTGGCACATACCCTACGGCGACAAGGCTAACGCCTGGAACCAGTTTTTACACCACATCTGGCAAGATCAACCATTGGCATTTTTTGTCGATGGATATGCCCGGCCCAGGCCTGACGCGCTGCGTGTGCTGGGTGATGCCGTGATGGGCAGCCACTGCGCCAATGCCGGTTCGGGTGTGCCAACAATCGGGTTTTCTGCGACCGCCTTGCGCACCCATATGTTGAAAAATGGTGGATTTCATGGCAACTTGTGTTGCGTCACCGGAGATTCAATCGCCCGCATCAAGCAGCGCGGCATCCGGCTGCCCGTGGGCTTGTATCGCACAGATTCGTTGATGGAAACAATCCTCGCGTATGACCTTGATCCAGCGATCAACGAATGGGACGATGCCCGGGTGGTGGTGCATGGAGCGGCCAGTTGGGACACCGACAAGCTGGTTTGGTGGCATCGGTCAAGCCTGCTGGTTTATTGGAGCCGTCAGTTGCGGCAGGCGCAAGGTAACCTGGAAAAGCAGGCATTCAAGGACTTTTTTGACAAGCGCCAGCTCGTGCCAGAACTGTTGCCAGCCAATTGCCGCGAGATGATCGAGGACTGGATGCTGCGCTGCCCCCGGCTTGCCCAAGCCACATTGCGTGGCCATCCTTTGCGGCAGCGGGCGCTGCAGCGCCTGTTGCAAGAGCCGAACCCATTGCCACAGAGCTTGCTGCCAACGTTGATCTGGTCAAGTGTCGGGTAGTGCAAGTTTCAGCCTCATTTCAGCGCCGTTGAAGGTAATCCATCACGGTTGACTCAAATCCTTCTGGCTTGCCCGCCAGATGCCAGGTGGCCAGCGTCCAGGCCGAGTAAACAACAGCACCGCTGACAATGCCAAGCACAAGCTGACCCAGACTGTCTTGAACCAAGCTGATGGTCAGTGAAACCAGCAGAGCCATGCCGATGGAGCCTAAAAAAGGGCGCCAAATCGCAACGACGATGTGTCGGGCAGGGATGCCGCACAGGCGCCGTGTTGCCAGAACACCGAGCAGCGCACTGCACAGGCTGGCCAGAATTCGGGACCAGACCAGTCCCAGCAGATGAAACTGGGGCACCAGCAGCGCGCAGGCCGCGACAAAGGCGGCAAATTCTGCCCAGACAATGCGGCTCTGCACTCGGGTGTGACCCCGCAGCGTCAGCAAAGTGCCCAGCGGCGACATGGCAAATTGCAGCGTGCCCGCCATGGCAAAGGCGGCCACCAGCGGGGCCGCATCGAGCCAATTTGGTCCCAGCACAATGGCCGTGGCGGGCAGCGCCACTGCAGCAAAGCCAAACCCGACTGGCAGCGTGATGGTGTTGACGGCCGCCAGTGTCTTGAGCACCGCACTGTTGGTGCGCTGCCAGTCGTTCTGGATGGCAGACAGCACCGGCAGAAAAGCCCGCAGCATGGCCGGGCCCAGTTCGCCGGTAGGCAACTGACCCAGATCAGAACCCACGTTGTACATGCCAAACTCATGGGTGCTGCCAATGCGTGCGGCGATCAACTCGTCGCTTTTTCGCAATAAAAAGCCACCAATCCCGGCCAGCGTGAGCCATTTGGTTACTTCCCATATTTCACCAATTTTCTGGGTGTTCCAGCGGGGTCGATAGGGGTGCATGAGGTAACTTGTGATGAACCCGGACAAGTACCCAGTGGCGACCCCAATGACCAAGGCCCGGTAGTCCGCCATGAACAGTGCTGACACAATGGTGGCACAAACACCCAGGAACTTGCAGACCACTTGCTGATGAAATTCGAGCGAAAAGTTCAGCTCTCGCCGTGCCAGTACCAAGCCGATATTTCCCGAGCCCGAAACGATGATGCAAAACCCCACAACAACAAGGACATTGAGTACCCGAGGTTCCTGAAAATACACACTGGCAAGCGGCGATGCCAGCAAAAGAAGCAAACCGATCACCCAACCCTGTATCACACCCAGTGTCCAGGCAGAGTCAATCTCGTCTTTGGTCACCACGTCTTTGCGAATCAGGGCCAAGCTCACACCAAAATCCAGAAAAGCCTGGATCAGCCCAACGATCAACATGGCCATGGCCACCACGCCGTAGTCTTGTGGCGCGAGCATGCGAGCCAGAATGATGGTATTGACAAAGCCCAGCCCCTTGATGGACCAGCGCATTCCAATCGCCCAGCCGGCACCACGTAGCAGTGCCCTTTTTGGAGTGACCTCAGGGGGCTTTGTCATGAATACGATTTCAACTGCCAAGCCCAAGTTTGATCAATAGCGCTTGCAAATTCAGCTTGCGTAAGGTTGGATCCTTGACTTCATTGAGTTGAACCAGTGTTTTGAACTTCTGTCTGAGCCCAACACGATCAGAATTGGCAAGGTAGCGCATGAGTTGACTGAGGTAAGGGGCGTTCCATGCCGCGCTTTGCTTCTCTTTGACATCCCGGCAACCAACACGGGCCAGCGCCTCGCGGGCCAGCGGATTTTGCCTGGCCCACTGAAGGCTGTTTGCCGCGTCCTGAATGTCTGCGTCGGCCCAGTGTGCGTTGCGCCCGGCAAATCGACTCAAGAACTGCCACCCGGCATGAGTCGGTTCAACCAACCGGTAAGCAACCGGCAATGAGTTAACTTCTGTCATGTACCCCATGTTGCCCGAATAACCCGTTGCTATGGCAAGTTTGCCGAGTAACATGGCCTCCATCGGGCCAAGCCCAAGCCCCTCAGATCGGTGCAGCGACAGGAATACATCTGCCGATGAATAAATCGCCATCACCTGATCATAAGCAAGTGTCTGCTCAACAAGTATGACCCGCAGGTCTGCGGCGATCTCGGTGCGGAGCCGACTTGATGAGCCGCTTTGATCGCCACTGGATTTTCCGTTGGTCTTGACCAGCAATCTGACATCAGGGTCAGTTGGAAAAGCTTGCTTGAAAGCTGCAAGAGATGCCTGCGGATTTTTTCGTGACGCATCTGTGCGCAAATCGGTCAAGCGATCACTTGATCTGCTTTTGCAATGCCAGATCGTCTTCCACGATCAGCAGGGGACGGGATTTGTCGGAACTCATTGGGCTTTCATGGCAAGTAGGTCAGAGTGTTTCTGATTTTCAAACAAAGGCAGCATGATTGTGACGCTTGTTCCCTGGTTCTGTTGGCTTTGAACATCAATCTTGCCACCCAGCTCTTGCACATATTGAAAGCTTTCAAAAGCGCCAATGCCCATGCCAGCTTGCTTGGTGGTCTGAAACGGCTTGAACAACCGGTCGCGGATGAATTCCGGGCTCATGCCGTGGCCGGTGTCGGTCACCACCATGCGCGCCATGCCAGCCGAGCGATCCAGCTTTAAACTGACACGGCCACTTGGGTCGGTGGCATCAAAGGCGTTTTGCACCACATGGCCAATGATGCGCTCAAGCCGCTCTTCATGGCCGCGTGCGGCCACCGAATCAAGCAACTCAAATTCGAGCTTTCTGCCTCTGACCGCAGCAACACCGGCCACCCTGGCAATGATGGCACCCAGATCGACACCCAGTGCCGTGCCCGGCGGTGCCGCACCCTCGCGCAGTTGCAGCATCAACTGGCGCATGCGATCCAGCGAGTTTTCAACCGTCATCAGCATGTCTTGCTGAAACTCGGGGTTGTTGGCGAGGCGTTTGGCGTTTTTCATCATCAGCGAAAGCTGGGTGATGATATTTTTCAGGTCATGCACCACAAACGCCGACATGCGATTGAAGGCATCAAACTTGCGAACCTCCAGCAGTGCTTCGGTGGCCTGCATTTGCGCCAGATAGCTGGCCGCTTGCTGTCCAGCGGTTTTGAGCAGGTCGTTGACCTCCCAATTGACATCGACCCGGGTTCTGGCACTGGCCAGCACCACAAATCCGATCAAATCTGGCCCCATCGTCAAGGGCACCAGCAGCCAGGCGCGTGGCATCTGTTGCAGCCAGACCGGCAACTGGAGTTGCCCATAACGCCGGTTGAATGAGCGAAACTCCTCCAGGTTGATGACCCAGCCACTGGTCATCATGAACTGGCACATGGGTGAGTTCATGTCTTCTTTTTCAGCAGTTTGGGCCAGATTCCAGCGTGCCATCTGACTGAACGCGCCCTCGCCCTTATTGCGCAGCCACAGGCCACCGGCCGGGCTTTCCAGCATGTCAGCCAGTCCCCGAATGACCTGCTGCCCCATCTCTTGCGGTGAATTCTTGACCGACAGGGTGCGGGTGAACTTGAGCCACTCCTCGCGGTAGTCATAACGGTAGCGAAAGAAGTGTTTGCCCAAAAAAACCCGCAACCTGGCCCGCAATGATCCGGACAAAGCCAGCATCATCAAGGCAATGAGTGCCAAAAAAACCAGCCCCAATTGCAGTGCCCGGCCCCACTCGCCACCAAAGTAGCGCACGTAATAACCAACGCCTGAAATGAAAATCAGGTACGCACCGGCCATCAGCAGGGTGGCCGAGTGGAACGCCGCCTTGGGTGAAAGATGGATTTTTGCAATCCAGTCACTGCGCCGGGTGCTAGACATGAGCAGCAAGGGCACCATCAACGCGTGAATGCCACCGCGAATGCTCAGGGCATCCTGATCCGGCCGGTTAAACAGCACCGCTTGAGAAAACAGGTACAAGTCAAACAAAAACGTGCCAGCCAGGCCCAGACTCAACGGTTTGATGTTCCAGCGCGAGTCGTCCGTGGCATTGCGAAAAACCTGTTCCAGCAAAACCATGCCAAACACCGGCAACGCCATGGCGCTGAGCAATATGAGTTGGGCCGAATCACCCAGCCAGCCAATGCCCAGCGCCGGCAACAGCAGCGCCACCACGGCAAGAGCGGTCAAGGCGGCAGATAACCCGGTCATCCAGGAAACGTCCGGCAACCCTGGCGCGCTCTGGTCCCGGCGCAGCAGGGTCAGCAAAAACACAAACCAACTGGCATAACGAAGCTGGTCCGACAGCGCGCTCAGCAGCAACAGCGCCGGCGTTGGAAATTGCAAAAAAAGCAAGCCAAACCAGCCCCAAAGCGCGCTCAAGCCGAGCGCTGCCAGCACGGCCACTTTCGACAGTTGCCGGTCAGCTTGCAACAGCCCAAGCTGCAACAGCCGCAGTGCAAAAGCCGAATAGGCCAGCCCGGCCAGGCCATAACTCCAGGCCGTCAAGGTCAAGCTGCCGTCAGACATGGCTTGTCATCATCAAGGGCATCCGCACTGTGTCAATACCGGCAAAACAGGCTACTGTGCACCTTTGCCCATCAGTACCACACCGACCGTTTCAAACAACACAAGAATGTCCAGAAACAAGGAGTGATTCTTGACGTAATACAGGTCATATTGAAGCTTTTCTGCCGAATCCTCCACCGAAGCACCGTACTGGTAACGCACCTGGGCCCAACCCGTCACGCCCGGCTTGACGCTATGGCGCACCGCATAGTAGGGAATTTGCTGGGTCAGTTGATCGACAAAAAAGGGCCGCTCCGGGCGTGGCCCAACCAGACTCATGGTGCCACCGAGCACGCTGAACAATTGCGGCAATTCGTCGATGCGCAATTTGCGGATGATTTTTCCGACCCGGGTGATGCGGTCGTCTTGCGCACTGGCCCAGCGCGGCTTGCCATCTTTTTCGGCATCCGCGCGCATGCTGCGAAATTTCACGACATTGAAAAGCCGACCGTTCAGCCCGACACGTTCCTGAAAATAAAAGAGCGGAAAACCGCTCTCCAGCACAATCAAGACAGCCGCGATCAGCATGATCGGCAAAGTCAGCACCAGCAGCAGCGCAGAGCAAACGATGTCAAACATCCGCTTGACCACACTGCGCAGCCAGCTCGAACCAAACCCGTCGCCAAAAATCAGCCAGCCGGCCGACACCGATTCGAGCCTGATTTGCCCCAGTGTGCGTTCAAAATGGGTGGCAATATCAACCACCTTCACCCCCTTCACCTTGCAATCGAGCAACTCGCGCATGGGCATGGCGCCGCCACGGCGCTCGGTCAGGGCCACCACAATCTCGTCAACCTGCTGATCCATCACAATATCGGTGAGCGAATTGGTCATGGACAGCAACCCCCAGGCGGTATCCTTGGCATCGGCTTCATTAGGCCCTGCGTAATACCCGATCAAATCAACATTCGGGTCTGCCTGCGTCAATGCGGCGCCCACCATCTTGGCTCGCTCGCCAATTCCAAAGATCAGCACACGCTGGCGCAGCATCGCCGATTTTTTGGTATGAATTGCATAAACCCGCAACATCAGCAACACCAGCACCATGGCGGCCAGCGTCAAGCCAAAGGACATGGGTTCCTGCATGCCACGAGAAACCGAGTATGCCAAAGGCAGCATCAAAAGCCACACCAGCAAACTGCGCGCCGCTGTCTGAACCAATGACCGGTTGCTGCCACGCTGGTAAAAGCCCAGCGCCCCGCTCAACAGCAACAAACCCGCTGCCAGGGTGAAATACGTCGCCAGCAATGAGGGGAAAGCCAGCGCAGGATCGCCAACCCTTGACATCACCAAAGACAGCAACGCCAGCAGCAGCAAGCTCAGGTCAAAACAAATCTGGAGCAGCGTGCGTTTGTGAAAATAATGGTTGAATATCTTGATCATGGTGGACACCACAGTTCAATCTCAGGAACCGCAGTGCAAAGCGGCGTCGGGCGGTCGGCAGACATGGTTTAACGACCAATTGCAAAATACTCAAAGCTCAGACTGCGCAGCAATTTTGGATCGTAAAGATTGCGGCCATCAAAAATGACCGGGTTGTTCAACTTCTCTTTTATGCCCGCAAAGTCGGGGCTGCGAAACTCTTTCCACTCGGTCACAATGATCAGGGCATCCGCCCCTGCCAGCGCAGCGGTCTGGCTCTTGGCATAAGACAAGGCCGGTGTGTCAGGAAAACAATGCGCGGCCTCTGGCATGGCAACCGGATCATAGGCCGTCACCGTGGCACCTGCGGCGATCAGGTCCTTGATCACTTCGCGGCTGGTCGCCTCGCGCATGTCGTCCGTATTGGCCTTGAAAGCCAGCCCCCAAAGCGCAAAATGCAGGCCCTTGAGGTTGTCGCCAAAGCGGGCCTTGACTTTGCTGCCGAGAACATGTTTTTGCGCGTTGTTTGCCGCTTCAACGGCGTTGAGCACCTTCAGGTCAATGCCGGCATCATCGATGGCGGTTTTGATCAAGGCCTTCACATCCTTGGGAAAACACGAGCCGCCATAGCCGGCACCGGCATACAAAAAGTCATGCCCGATACGCGGGTCGCTGCCAATGCCGCGGCGAACGCTCTCAATGTCGGCACCTAATTTTTCCGCCAGATTGGCCAGTTCGTTCATGAAACTGATGCGTGTCGCCAGCATCGCGTTGGCCGCATATTTAGTCAGTTCGGCACTGCGGATGTCCATCAAGACGAGCCGGTCACGGTTGCGCTGAAACGGTGCATACAGTGCCCGCATGGTCAGCGCCGCCTGCTCGTCATCACAGCCGACCACGATGCGGTCAGGTTTCATGAAATCGTCAATGGCGGCACCTTCTTTGAGGAATTCAGGGTTCGACACGACACTGAATGGCATGCTGATGCCACGTTTTTCAAGCTCTTGGGCAATCGCCGCCTTGACGGCATCGGCAGTGCCGACCGGCACCGTGCTTTTGTCAACCACCACTTTGTAATCGGTCATGTAGCGCCCGATGCTGCGGGCAGCAGCCGTGACGTATTTCATGTCAGCCGAGCCGTCTTCATCAGGTGGTGTACCCACCGCAATAAACTGAACCGTGCCAAAGTGCGCCGCACGTTCCACGTTGGTGGTGAAGTCAAGCCGACCGGCCGCCACGTTGCGCCGAACCATGTCTTGCAGACCTGGTTCGAATATGGGAATGCCACCCTGTTTGAGTATTTTGATCTTGGCTGGGTCAACATCCAGACACAACACGTCGTTTCCAACTTCTGCCAGACAAGCGCCCGATACCAGGCCCACATAGCCAGTACCGATAACGGTAATTTTCATGAATCGATCCCTTTGTAACCGTAAAACTTTGTAACATTATCATCAGAAAAAACAAAACTACGGCACCACAATCCGATTCGCATGATTTTGCGTTGTTATTTGAGCACCGACCAAAATTAACAGATAAAACAAAAAAGCCACGCGCGGAACATCCATCACGCTGCTGACCAAGCCGACCAACAAGATGCCGGTCAACGCGGTTACCAGATAAACTGAAAATGGCTCCCGCCGGGCAACACCAAAGAGCAGATGCCAGCCAACGGCAGCCACCGGTAGCAGCAACAGCAAAAGGCCAATAATTCCCCGCTCCACCAGAACTTCCAGATAAAAATTGTCCAGATGCCAGGGTACAAAATAAGACTGTGCAGCAGGAAACCAATGCGCCAGTCCCCGCGAGAAGTCACCATTTTTCAGCACCGACACCCCGTTTGGGCCAATCAAATCAATGCGGTCGAAGTCGGCACCAACACCGGCTTGGGCAATCCCCAACGAGAACATCATCAAACGCGGGGCAAACCATGCACCCTGGCTCAACGGCGGCCCCTCAAGATCAATCAAGATCGGTTGCCAAACCGCAGTGCCGTCAAGCTGCGCCGGTTTCAGCTTGTGATAGGCGAATTTGCAAACGCGGTCATAGAGCAGATGACGTTCGCACAAAAAAAGCTCGATCAAGACTTCGTCGCGCACCCGTGCATCCATCTGAACCCGATACTGCCCCGACGGCACCGGGTCAACACGCTGGGTCAGTTCAAACTGTCCGGCCAACTCAGCGCGGGTTTTGGGACCATCCAGCGTCACAAACGTGTTGGTGGCCGCAGGCGCTGCAAGCTCACGGTGCCAGCGCAGGCGGCCCGAAAACTCCCGGCGCGCCACTTGGGCTGCATAGTGCGCAGGCAGCCGTCCCAGGCCCAGCCCAACAGCCAACTCGGCAGGTTGCGCCAGCAGCCCGATACCATTGCGCCAGTGCTGGAGTCGGCTACCGAAGTCTTGCCGGGTATCGGCCAGCCGCTCGGCCATGAAGTCACCACTGCCCAACACCATCACCACCTCTGCCAGCAGCGCCACTGACAAGAACAGCGCCCCTTTGGATCGCCATCCCGAAATCCAGCGGGAGTGGCGCAGGCGGTCAACAAGCGTCCGAACTACAGCACCCTGTTGTTGCACCCATAGCAACACCCCCAGCATCAGCAAGGGTGCTGCGACCGCCAGATACACCCCGCGTGCAAAAGTTGTCAGAGCGGCGTAAACCACCAGCAGGGTCAACACAGCCGCAGCCAGCCAGCCAAGCGGATGACGCGCCTGCCGCAGCGCCCAAAAGGCAAACGGGCTTGCCAGGGCCAGATAGGCATCAATGGCAGCACCACCGACATGCATCTCCCAAAACAGCGCCACCGTGCGGTAATGCAACGAAAAGTCGAACACGCCCGGAAACGCGATGCGCTCCCACAAGACCGCAACGGCTACCACGGTTAACCCGGCCACCATGCCCATCGCCAGCCGCTGACATGCCAGCGTCTGATGGCCAACCATGTCACGGCGCAACAAAGGAGCCATGAGCAACGCGAACCCCAGGCTTTTGAACACGCGCAGGCTGTTGGATGCTGTCGTGTAGTCGGCAAACCAGTCGATCGAGACATCCCCGGCATCGGCAAAACCCCGCAACAGCCCGTGCAAGCCAAACAGTCCGATCAGCACCAGGCAGCCCGACAGGGGATCAAAAAACCGGGTTGCAGTACCTGCGCGGTACCCGGCAAGCAGGCTGAAGTAGCCACCGGCCAGGGTGGCCAGCAGCAAAATGTCGAATTCCTCAACCATCAGCCAGCCGGTCCACGGCGCGAAATTGAGCAGCGGACACAAGGCCGGCACGGCAAACAGCCATATCAGCGGTCGCCACGCCACCAGCAGGCACCACATCAGGAACAGCAACAACACAGATACCGGCCACAGCGGGTGTTGCCAGGCCAGCATGGCACCGCCCAGCAGACTGCCCAGCGCCACCACAAGCCAGGCCAGCCGGATCATCCGCGCCCTTCAGACCAATACTTCAACACAGGCCGGATGCGCCAGAAAGTTTTGCGGACTGGCGCTTGCGCCATAGGCGCCAGACTGAAACACCACCACCAGATCTCCTGGCTGCGCGACTGCCAGGTTCATGTGGTCGGCCAGCACATCCAGCGGTGAGCACGACGGCCCCACCACCGAAGCGGTTTCGCGTGCCGTGGCATCCATCAAATTGCCAATGGCCACCGGATAGTTCTTGCGCAGCACCTGGCCAAAGTTGCCGCTGGCAGCCAAATGGTGGTGCAAGCCGCCGTCTGTCACCAGAAAAACCTTGCCCCTTGACACCTTGCGGTCGATCACCCGCGCCACATAAACACCCGCTTCACCCACCAGGTAGCGGCCCAGCTCCAGCACCAGGGCGGCCCCGGGAAATTCGGTCTGCGCCCGTTGCGCCAGATGCGCCAGCGTGCCGCCAATCGGCGCCAGTTCCAGATGTCGCTCGCCAGGAAAATAGGGAATGCCCAGGCCACCGCCAAGATTGACCACCCGGATCGGTCCGGGTGCCTTGGCTGCCAGACGCAAGGCCAACTCATAAGATTTTTGCAGGGCTTCGGCAATCGCCTGCGCACGCAGGCTTTGCGAGCCGGCATACAAATGGAAACCTTCAAAGCCCAGACCGGCTCGCCCGATATCGGCCAACAAAGCCGGCACCTGCTCCACATCGACGCCAAACTGCCGGGCACCGCCGCCCATCTTCAGGCCCGAATGTTTCAGCTCAAAGTCGGGGTTGACGCGCACCAGCACCCGGGCCGGCCACCCCAGTTCACGCGCCATGGCTTGCAGCAAGGGCACTTCGCGAAACGATTCAATGCTGATCAACACATTGGCCGCCACCGCCTGGCGCAATTCAGCCTCGCGCTTGCCCGGGCCGGCAAAGCTGATGCTCGATGGACTGGCACCCGCCTCTAACGCGACTTTGAGTTCGCCCGCCGAAGCCACATCAACACCATCGACCAGTCCCACCATCCAACTGAGCAAGGCCGGCATCGGGTTGGCCTTCATGGCGTAATGCAAGCGCACCGTGCCGGGCAGCAGCGCGCGCAGTTCAGCCACTCGGGCTTGAATCAACGCCCGGTCATAAGCGTAGAAAGGGGTTTGACCAACACGCGCCGCCAGCCGCGACAACGGTTCGCCGCCGACCACCAACTCGCCGCAGCAAACGGCAAACTGGGTCATTGGCGCATGAACGGGCAGCGCAGATATTGGCACTGGCATGGCTGGCATTGACTCGGTGAATCCCGCCTAAGCTCAAACACCGTGGCGTTGCCGCCACTGCGCTTTGAGCCATTGCCGGTCAATCTTGCCGTTGGGGTTGCGCGGCAGCGGCCCGGCGACCACTTCGATGCCCGCCGGAAGCATGTAGGCCGGCAGCCTGACGCGACAGGCATTCCATAGGTCATTTAGGCCTCCAGCCCTTACTGTGTCTGCGCTGGTAGCTATCACTTGAATAGCATTCCCACGCTCTGGATGGGTCACCCCAAAGGCTGCGCATTCGCCCACCAGACCGGTGTCGTAGAGCACTTGTTCGACCTCTGCCGGGCTGACCCGGTAGCCCGATATTTTCATCATGTCGTCGCTGCGACCGAGAAAATACAAAAATCCGTCGGCATCCCGGCGCACCGTGTCGCCCGAGAAAACCGCATACTCGGGCAACTGCAGGCCAGACTGGCTGGCGCTGGTCTGGGCCGTCAAAGGTTTGTAGCGCTCTGCGGTAGCGGCGGCATCGTTCCAATATCCCAGCCCCACCAGTGCCCCCCGATGCACCAGTTCGCCCGGCTCGTCGGCAGCACACACCGAGCCATCCGGGCGCAGCACCAGGATCTCGGCGTTGGGAATCGCTTTGCCAATCGAGTCCGGGCGACGGTCAAGCTCTTCGGGTGGCAGATAGGTTGAGCGAAACGCCTCGGTCAGGCCGTACATCAAAAACGGCCTGGCTTGCGGCACGCGACGACGCAGCACCTGCAGCGTCTCACGCGGCATGTGTCCGCCAGTGCTGGCGAAATAGCGCAGATGCAAGCCAATGCCGGACGGCCATTCGAGCGGGGCGAGCTGCAGGTACAAGGGCGGCACCGCCGTCAGGCCGGTCACCTGGTGCCGCTCAAGCGCCAGCAACACATCGCGCGGCATCAAATAATTGAGCAGCACCACCTGCGCGCCCACATGAAAAGCGGTGGTGAGTTGGCTAAAGCCGGCATCAAACGACAGCGGCAGCGCCGCCAGCAGCCGGTCGTGCGCATGATTTTCGAGGTAACTGGCGACACTTTTGGCACCCGCCACCAGGTTGCGATGCGACAGCATCACGCCTTTGGGCTGTCCGGTGCTGCCCGAGGTGTACAAAATCGCCGCCAGATCGGCATCAATCACCCGATGCATCTGGCACGGCGCTGCGGCAAGCAGATCGGCCCACTGGATCAGATTCAGGCCAGCCAATGAACCAGGCGCAGTGCCGGTCAGCACCACATGTTGCAGTTCAGGGCAACCGGTCAGGGCTGGCAGCAGCAACGGCAGCCGCTCGATTGAGGTGACCAGCACGCGGGCACCACAGTTTCGCAAAATATAGGCCACCTGATCAGGCTTGAGCAGCGCATTGACCGGCACCAGCACCAGACCCGCCATCGGCGCGGCAAAACTGGCGATCACCGTCTCAAATCGTTTTTCCAGATATAACGCCAGGCGCTCGCCGCGCGCCAGCCCCAGTTGCATCAAACCGGCGGCGCACTGCTCGACGGCCAGTGCCAGCTCGGCGTAGTTCAGACTGGCGCTGCCGCCCGCCAACGCCAGCGCCGATGCCTGCGGCGTGCGCTCAGCGGACAACACCAACAGTTCATGCAGCAGAGATGATTCATTCATAAGCATGCATCTTAACGACTGGCAAGCAGGATAAGAACACGGGTTTCAAGCGCTGGCATCCAGGCTGGTCATCCAACTCAGCACCGCCTGCTCGACCTCGGCACGCCACACGGCCTTTGAAAAAGTGTGGTCGGCCTGGGCCACATCGACCCGGCTCAGGCCCGGGCGCTGCAGCAGTCCGCGCCAGTCGCGATCGGTCAGTGCGCATTCGAGGAACTCTTTGGCGGTGTAATCGCCGCCACTCAGCAACAACAGCACCGGGCCGTTGAAATTGCGCAGGGCGCGGGCCATGCGCTGCTGAAACGTCGGCTCGGAGCCGACCATTTGCGGGCTTGGTCGCCAGGCCCGCAAGCTCTGCCACAAACCCCGCGCAGACGAGCGCCAGGCATATTGGCCCTGCCAAATGCTGCGCCAGAACTCAGGCTGCAGCAGGCGACTGACGTAATAATGTTTGATATGGGTTCGCGCCAGTGTGGTCTCGGAGCGGACCCAGGGGTTGAGCAAACACAGCCCGGCCAAACCCGCCTGCGGGTGCTGGCCACTGTAGAGCAGGGCCGCCGAAGCAGCGTCACACAAGCCCCAAAGCACCACCCGCTCAACGCTTGGACAGGTGCGCCGCAGGGCATCAATGGCCACCCCGATATCGTCATCGACAACCTCAAAATGACGTACCTCGCCACTGCTGTCGCCCATGCCGCGGTAGTCAAAGCGCAACACCGGAAAACCGGCATCGGCCAGACAGCGCGCCAACAGCAAAAACTGGCGGTGGCTGCCAACCCGGTACTGGGGGCCACCGACCAACATCACCAGCCCCAGCGCGCCAGCAGTTTCAGGCCGCGAGACGATGCCCAGCAGCGATTCGCCCTGGCAGTCCATCACCACTGGCACATCGGTAAAACTCACGTCGAGTGCCCGGTTGCGGTGTGCGCCACCGCGTTCAGGCTGGCGGCCTGCAGTGCCGGGCAAGTTGGCGATGCGGCCACTTGCCAGCAAGCCGGCCCTTCAATGACGCTGGCCACGGCCTGGCAGCCGCCTGCCTGCCAGCGCAGCAGTTGCGCTGCCAAAGCGGGTGAAATGGCGGCATCTGGCGCATGCGACAACTCAAGACAGCGCACATGGGCACCGGCACCCAAATCATCAAGCGTGGCCAGTGCCAAACCCCGGGCCAGTTTTGGCGACACCCGGTAACCCGCCACCTCCACCAAATTCCCCAGCGCCAATTGCTGCAACAACTCTGCAACGCCAGCACCAGCACCCCCCCGCAGCATGTCGGCGGTCGGGCCAAGCCGCAAAAATTGCTTCAGATGCTGCTGCCCTGACACCACCGGTTGCCAAAACAGCAAATTGGCGGCAGCGGCCTGGCCGGCCAATTGCGCCGCCAGCAAGCAGCCAGAACGTAGACCCCACAGCCACAACGGGCCGGTGATCCGGGCACGCAGCCAGTCGTGGGCCAGCATCACGTCATCGCGCCAGAGCGCCCAGGTGGCGTCTTCAAAGTCGCCCGCACTGTCACCGCAGCCATACAGGTCCATCTGCAGCACCGCAAATCCGGCACGCACAAACGCGCGCGACTGTTCTGCCACCAAGCGGCGCGACCGGTTCATCTCCTCGGCAAACGGATGGATATAGAGCAGCCCGGCACGCGCGTCATGCCCGCCCGGCGGCGCATGAAACAGGCAAAACCGCTGGCCCAGCGCTGCCTCCAGAAAAAAAGCCTGCGGCGCAACGGCTGCCCTGGTCATGGCCACTGCTTTAATGCGCGGCAAGTTTGGCCTCGACAAAGTCGGCAAGCGAACCCAGTGTGGCAAACACCGAGCCGTCGATTTCATCGTCATGAATGGAAAAGCCAAAGCGATCCTCCAGCATCGTCATGATGCCCAGCACCGCCATTGAGTCAAGTTCCGGCAGCGCACCCAGCAGCGGTGTGTCGCGCTGAAAGCTGTTTGCCCGGCCCTGCAGGCTCAGCACGGCATCCAAAATACCCACAACTTCTTTCTCTTGGCTCACCGGCATTCCTTTGTAAAGCGCTTATCGTCGCTGGTTATGATAACCAGCGACATCACTTCACGCCAAAGCATGCGGGTGGCCATGCCGATCATCACGATACTCGACAATTTTGCCGACTTGCGCCGGGCGGTTGAACAACTCGGCACACCGCTGCACGAAGCCGGCATCAACGACATTTTTTGCAGCCTGGCATGGCATGAACTGCTTTTTTTGCATGGCCTAGAGCCATCGAACCAGCAACCGACACCCTGCAAACTGATCCTGATCCATCACCCCGACCAGCAAAGCCTGGTATGCCTGCCGCTACTGGCTACACACACATTGGACAGTCTGAGCAACTATTACAGCAGCCTCTACAGTTGCCTGAGCTGGTCGGCGCTCGGTTCTGCTGCGGCACAGAAGCGGCCAGACCGGTCAGACTGCGAGGCTTTTTGCCAGACCCTGCGACAGATGGCACCCCGATGCCCGGTCATCACGCTTGGCCCGCTTGATGCCGGGTCGCCATTTTTTTCAGAAATGCGTGCCGCCCTGTCACGCTCAGCTTATTGGGTCGATGTCTATTTCTGCTTTGGCAACTGGTATCTGGAACTTGCCGGACGCTCATTTGCGCAGTATTACCCGACGCTGCCTTCTGCCCTGCGCCACAGCATTGAACGTGGTCAGCGCCGCCTCACGCACGCGGGTGCCTGGCAGATCCAGATTCACCAACACCCTGGCCCGTTGCTGGAGCAGGCGACTGCCGATTTTGCGCAGGTCTATTCACGCAGTTGGAAAAAACCAGAACCTAATCCGGACTTTATTCCCGGCCTGATTCGCCAGGCGGCCAGCCACGGCTGGCTGCGGCTGGGCATTTTGCTGCTGGCTGGTCAACCGGTGGCGGCCCAGTTGTGGCTGGTCAAGGGCAACAAGGCCAACATTTTCAAACTGGCCTATGTCAGCGGCTTTGAGCGCTTTTCGGTCGGCTCGGTGTTGACCCAGGCCATGATGCAGCAGGTGATTGATCTAGATCAGGTGCAAGAAGTCGATTACCTGAGCGGCGACGATGCCTACAAGCGCGACTGGATGTCGCACCGGCGCGAACGCTGGGGCCTTGTGGCGTTTGCGCCGACCACGCCCGGTGGCCTGTGGCGTGCCCTGAAACACTTTGTCGGCAAGCGGTTCAAGAGTGCTGGCACCCAGCGGCCGCACCAGGCTGCCTCGAGCCGACAAGCTGGTGGACCTGTGAACTCTTGATTTTGTAGCTGCCTGCGCAGACCCGACAAGGGCTGCAGGCCAAAATGCTTCTAAAAATCGACCGCTGGTGCCGGAACTCGGGTTTGACATGGGTGAAACGCAGCACATCGCCTGCCCACACCTGACTTTCCAGCAGCCCTTGCAGGCTCAGGTTTTCGCAAAAGACCAGGTGCCTCAAAGATGCAATTGCTGCATGATTTCGCGGCTAATGGCGGTCAGTGTCACGGTTTTTTCAACCCCGCCGCGCTTGATGGCTTCTTTGGGCATGCCAAACACCACACAGCTTTCTTCGTCTTGCGCCACAGTGCGGGCACCTGCCGTGCGCATCTCCATTAGCCCTGCGGCGCCGTCGTCGCCCATGCCGGTCATGATGACACCCAGCGAATTGGCACCGGCACATTTCGCCACCGAACGAAACAGCACATCGACCGAGGGACGGTGCCGGTTGACCAGTGGGCCGTCCATCACCTCGACGTAATACTGGGCACCGGTGCGGCGCAGCAACATGTGCTTGCCGCCGGGCGCAATCAGGGCACGGCCTGGCACCACGCGGTCGTTGTTTTTGGCTTCTTTCACCTCGATCTGGCACAGGCTGTTGAGCCGCTCGGCAAAAGCTGCGGTAAATTTTTCGGGCATGTGCTGCACGATGACAATGCCGGGGGTCACGCGCGGCAGGCTGGTCAGCACCACCTCCAGCGCCTGGGTGCCGCCAGTTGAAGTGCCCAGCGCCACCACCCGCTCGGTGGTCTGCAGCATGGCCGAGTGCCGGTCGGCGGCTGGCATGATCACATCGGCAGTATGTTTGGCGGTGACGCGCAACACCTTGACATTGGCGTTGGCGGCGGCCTTGACGGCACCTACCACGTCATCTGAAGAATCCTCCAGAAACTGCTTCAAACCAACTTTCGGCTTGGCAATGATGGCCACCGCACCAGCGGCCAGCGCCGCCATTGAGGTCTGCGCGCCGGCTTCCACCAGGGTTGAGCAAATCACCACCGGCGTCGGCTTCTCGGCCATGACTTTTTTCAGAAAAGTGATGCCGTCCATGCGCGGCATTTCGATATCGAGCACGATTACATCGGGCCATTGCACCTTCATGCGGGCAATTGCCAAAATCGGATCGGCCACCGCAGCGATCACCTCGATGTCCGGGTCGGCCGACAGCAGGCCCGTCACCACTTGGCGCACTACCGCCGAATCATCCACCACCAACACCTTGATACGACTCACGTTATTTTCCTTGTACCGCAGACTCTGCGTCTATTTCATGCGAGGACGGCCTGACCTGACGCGACCAGACATCGCCCTTGCTGATATCAAAAATGATTTGCCGGTGACCGATGCCAAACAGGCTCTCGGTGATCACCGCAATGCCGTTCAGGCGCAGCAGCTCGCGCGCCGCCACCCCGTTGCGCTTGCCCACCAGCAGCCCTTTGGCCTGCTGACCCCTGGCATGTTGATTGCCCGGAAACATGTTGCCGCCGCCAAAAATTTTGGCCTCGCACAGCGTCGGGTTGGCACCTATCTCTTTTAAGTCCTTGAACATCAGTTGCAGCGCCTCATCGCCATAGCGGCCATCGAGTTCGCCGTCCGGGTTGGGGCCAGTGCGGGTTGGTAGCAAAAAATGCGACATGCCGCCGACCCGCAAAATCGGGTGCCACAGGGTGATCGACACGCAAGAGCCCAGAATGGTGCGGATCTGAAAACTGGCATCCCCGACAAACAGCTCGCCTGGCTGCAAGAAGATGTCCATCAAATCCGATATCCGCCGCATCTCAGGCCGCTTTCTGGTAGATCGAGGGCATCACCATTTGCACCGCTTGCGTGATGTCGTTAAGGCTTTCGGAATGCCCGACACAAAAATAGCCGCCCGGCTTGAGGGTCGAAATCACCCGGGCCACCACCTCGCGCTTGGTGTCGTTGTTGAAGTAAATCATCACGTTGCGCAAAAACACGATGTCAAACTTGCCCAGTTCGGGCAACGGTGCGTTCAGATTGGCATGGCGAAACACCACCCGGCTGCGCAACTGGGTATCGACAAGCAAATGCCCGTCATAGTTGCCAGTGCCCTTGCGGCAAAAGCGCTTTAAATACTCGGGTGGAATATGCCGGCCACGCTCCATCGAATACAGCGCGCGCCTGGCCCCTTCAAGCACCCTGGTGCTGATGTCGGTGCCCAAAATATCCCACGGGGTGGTCTGCATGCAGTCGGCCAGCACCATGGCCATGCTGTAGGCTTCCTCGCCAGAGGAACTCGCGGCACTCCAGACCCGGTAGGGTTGCGGGCGGCTGCGGGCCGCCAGTGCTTGCGTGCGCAAAAACTCAAAGTGCTTGATTTCGCGGAAAAAATAGGTCTCGTTGGTGGTCAGCAAATCGACCGCCATCTGGACTTCATCGGGGTGCTGGCGCGACGACAACAATTTGAAATAGGCACCAAAGCTGCCCAGTTGATGCGCTGCCAGGCGCTTGCTCAAGCGACCGGTGACCAGCGCCTTTTTGGCATCGGCCATGGAAATGCCGGCTGCCTCAAAGATAAAGCGCTGAAACTGGGCAAACTCGGCGTCTGAAATAGGGATGACCTGCAACTTGATTCCTTGTCTTTTATGATATGTTTTAGGCCTCTAGCCCTTGCTGAGTATGCGCTAATAGCTCTATATTTTATAGCAAATGCAGTCGGGCAGCTTTTCTCGCAGCAACTTGGAGCAGTTGCAAAAAGAAGTTTGCCCGCGAAGCTCACGTCTTAAAGAAGGTCATGGTCTGCTGCAATTGTTCGGCCTGGCCACTCATCTCTTCCGATGTGGCAGCCAACTCCTCAGAGCTGGATGCGTTTTGCTGGGTGGTCTGGCTGAGTTGGCCGACTGCCGCATTGATCTGGCCGACACCGCTGGATTGTTCGGTCGAGGCGGCCGTGATTTCCTGCACCAGATCTGATGTTTTGCGGATATTGGGCACGATCTCGGCCAGCAGCTTGCCGGCTTTTTCGGCCAGGGCTACGCTGTTGCCGGCCACTTCGCCAATCTCTTGCGCTGCCACCTGGCTGCGTTCGGCCAGCTTGCGCACCTCGGCTGCCACCACGGCAAAACCCTTGCCATGCTCGCCAGCGCGGGCGGCTTCAATCGCCGCGTTGAGGGCCAGCAGGTTGGTTTGCGCCGCAATGTCGTCAATGATGCCGATCTTTTTGGCAATTTGCTTCATCGCTTCCATCGTGGCATTGACCGCTTCGCCGCCCTCGACAGCATCTCTGGCAGCCTTGCTGGCCATGCTGTCGGTGATTTTGGCGTTCTCGGTGTTTTGCGCAATGCTCGATGTCATCTGCTCAATGCTTGCCGAGGTTTCTTCGACACCGGCCGCTTGTTCGGTGGCAGCCTGACTGAGCGACTGGGCGGTGGCGCTGACCTGTTCCGCCGCACTGGAAAGTGCCTGGGCGCCTTTGTTGACATCAGCGACCACCTGCGCGAGTTGGGTGACCATGGTTTTCATGGCATATAACAAGCTGGAGTTGTCGCCTTGGCGGGTCTGCAATTTGACCGTCAGGTCGCCCGCAGACACCCTCGCCACCATCTCGCGCGCATAGTCTGGTTCGCCGCCGAGTTGCTTTAACACACTACGAATGATCCACCAGGCAATGCCCACCGCCAGCAAAATGGCAACCCCAGCCAGAATCAGCAGGTTGCGTTCAGCCTGCTGGGCTTCCAGCGTGCCCTCTTTGCCTTCGTCTTCCATCAGCTTGCTCTGAAATTCAACAATGCCGACAACGGCCTTGAAATAGTCACCCTGGGTTTTGCGGATGCTGCCCACCAGCAGGTCAACCGACTCGGCTGTCTTGCCGGCTTTTTGCAGTGCCAGAAACAAGTCGAGGTCTTTGACATAAAGGACGCGGGCATCCTGTGCGGCTTTCAGCAGGGCGCGACCCTTTTCTGACTTGATGCCGGCATCGAGCTTGTCAAAATTCTCGCCAATGATGCGGCGCTGCTCAGGGATGCGCTCCAGCTCCTTTTTGACCTCTTCGGGGTTTTTGACCAGCAAGGCGTTGCGCATGGAGCGGGCGTTGATGTTGATCGCATCAATGATGTTGTTGGCCATCACCGTCTTCGGAAAACGGTCGGTGGTGAGCCGGTTCAGGTCTTCGACACTCATGTTCAGCCCGCTGTAGCCGACCGTGGTGCTGATGATGAGAAGCAAAATCACGGCGGCAAAGCCCAGCCCGAGCCTGACGCCGAGTTTCATATTGGTAAACATTTTTTTCTTGGGTTGGTAGGGAATCCTACTAACTTGCTCAATTGGTGATCGCCATGGTTTGGGCCGAGGCCGTGACTTGCCCCATCTGGCCAATCTCTTGAGTGGACAGCACCCGGTTGACATTGAGCAAAATCACGAACTTGCCGTTGACCTTGCCAATGCCTTCGATGAAGTCGGGGCGGATCTTGGTGCCAAAGCTGGGGGCCGGTTCGATCTCGGATGCAGCGATTTCAAGCACCGCCTGCACCGAATCGACCACCACACCCATATTTTGGTGTTCGCCCCCGTTTTCGGTTTCGATCTCGATGATGACGATGCAAGTGCTTTTGGTTACCGGGGTGGAGGGCTTGCCAAAGCGCGCCGACAGGTCCATCACTGGCACCACCGCGCCGCGCAGGTTGATGACGCCGCGAATGCAGGCCGGCATCATCGGCACTTCGGTCAGATTGGCATACCAGATGATTTCCTTGATGCACAGGATGTTGATCGAGAACATCTCGCCACCGAGCATAAAGGTCAGGTACTGTTTTGCTTCCACCACCGCTTGCGCTTGCGTCCGCGTGGTCGGCGATTTTTTGTCGGTTTTCACCAGGACGGTCATGGCAGCATCCTTCAGAACTTGGTGAACTGGGATTCATCCAGGTCTGATGCGGCTGTCAGCGCCAGCTTGGCCGAAGGTTTGACCTTGGCGACTGACTTGGCCATTGCCACCTTCTTGGCGCTGGCGCTGCTTTTGCGCACGGCAAAACCGCCGCCCTGGCCTGAGCCATTTAGCCGGAAGAACGACATGGTTTGCTGCAGTTGCTCGGCCTGGCTGCTCATCTCTTCCGAGGTGGCTGCCAGTTCTTCGGAGCTGGAGGCGTTTTGCTGGGTGGTCTGGTTCAACTGGCTGACTGCCGAATTGATCTGGCCGACACCGCTGGACTGCTCGGTCGATGCGGCCGTAATCTCCTGCACCAGGTCTGAGGTCTTGCGGATATTGGGCACGATTTCGGCGAGCAGTCGGCCAGCCTTTTCTGCCAGATCGACACTGTTGCCGGCCACTTCGCCAATCTCCTGGGCTGCCACCTGGCTGCGTTCGGCCAGTTTGCGCACTTCGGCTGCCACCACCGCAAAGCCCTTGCCGTGTTCGCCGGCACGGGCGGCCTCAATCGCCGCGTTGAGCGCCAGCAGGTTGGTTTGCGCTGCAATGTCGTCGATGATGCCGATCTTTTTGGCAATCTGTTTCATGGCTTCCACTGTGGCATTGACCGCCTCGCCGCCATCCACTGCGTCTTTGGCGGCCTTGCTGGCCATGCCATCGGTGATTTTGGCGTTTTCGGTGTTTTGCGCAATCGAGGATGTCATCTGCTCAATGCTGGCACTGGTTTCCTCGACCCCGGCGGCTTGTTCGCTAGCGGCTTGCGACAAGCTTTGTGCGGTCGCACTGACCTCTTCCGAGGCGCTGGAAAGGGCTTGCGCACCGCCATTGACATCGGTGACCACCTGGCTGAGCTTGGCGATCATGTTTTGCATGGCTTGCAGCATCTGGCCGGTTTCGTCTTTGGAGGTGGACTCAATGCGCACCGTCAGGTCGCCTTCTGCCAGGCGGTTGGCCACATTCAGGGCTTCATTGACCGGCCCGATAATGCTGCGAGTCAACACCCAGGCCAGCAAGGCACCTAGCGCGATGGCGATGGCCGCCAATGCCAGCATCAGCGTGTGTGCAGAGTCATAGGCGGCTTTTGCTGCTGCGTAATCAGCCTTGTTGCCCTCTTCCTGAAACGCCGTGTTTTCGTCCAGCGCAGCTTGCCACTTGGCGGCTGCCGGCCGGGCTTCATCCAGCAGCAATGCCACCGCTTCATCCGTCTTTCCTGCCGCGCTCAGTTCTACAACCTTGTCGTTGAGCGGGCGGGTCGTTTGGGCACCTTCCTTGATCTTGGCTCGCATGGCCTTGCCTTTTTCACTGGCAGGGCGTTTGTTCAGTTCTTCAAAAGACTCGTTGTAATCTGCACGCGACTTCTCTATCGCCTTGCGCTGCGCGGCTTGTCCGGCTGGGTCTTTGATCAGCATCAGGGTACGTATCTGGCGCTGCACATCGTTCAAGGACTTGCTCATGGCATCGTTGTAGCCCATCTTGACCATGTTGTCCATGACGATTTCATCGAGGCGGCTCTGCACATTGGCCATGCCGTTGATGCCCACTGCCGCCAGCGCCGCCATCATCAGCAGAACAATGGCAAAACCCAGCGTCAAGCGCAGGCCAATCTTCATATTTGCAAACATTCCCAGACTCCCTTAAAAAAGCTGTTTCCATCAACACAAAAAAGAACAAAATTCCTGTAATTCAAAGCCTTTTAGGCCTCTAGCCCTTACTGCATAAGCGCAAGCAGCTATTTAATATATAGCGTTTTGCAACTTGCATGGATTCCCGCCTGTGCGGGAATGACGGTGGGGGGATTCCTGCCTGCGCAGGAATGACGGCGGTTGGCACGAATGCGGCTGGCGAGGTGGTTCAAGCTGCCCCCGAATCGGCCAAGGCTGCCATCTGGCTCATCTGGCCGATTTCTTCGGTTGACAAGACCCGGTTGACATTGAGCAAAATCACAAACTTGCCGTTGACCTTGGCAATGCCTTCAATGAAGTCGGGTCTGATCTTGGTGCCAAAGTTGGGGGCCGGTTCAATCTCCGAGGTGGGAATCTCCAGCACCGCCTGCACCGAATCGACCACCACACCCATGTTCTGGTGCTCGCCCTCGGTCTGGGTTTCGACCTCGATGATGACGATGCAGGTGCTTTTGGTGACTGGTGTCGAATGCTTGCCAAAGCGGTTCGACAAATCCATCACCGGCACCACCGCCCCACGCAGGTTGATGACGCCGCGAATGCAGGCCGGCATCATCGGCACCTCGGTCAGGTTGGCATACCAGATGATTTCCTTGATGCACAGAATGCCGATCGAAAACATTTCCCCGCCCAGCATGAAGGTGAGGTATTGCTTTGCCTCCACTGCCGTTGCTGCCGCCGCTTGACGCAGCGATGTGCGTTTGTCGGCTTTGACCAGTGCGTTCATGGCCTGCTCCTGTTAGAACTTGGTGAACTGGGCTTCATCGAGGTCGTCGCTGGCTGACGCAGCATGGGCAGTACCACGGGTCGGCGCTGGCCTGGCGACCACACCTTTGCTGCCCCTGCTGCTGCTGGCACTGCTCTTGCGCACCTGCGGGTGCTGCACGCCTCTACCTTGTGCCACGCTGTCGAGCTTGAAGAACGACATGGTCCGCTGCAACTGCTCGGCCTGACCGCTCATCTCCTCAGCGGTAGCGGCCAGTTCTTCGGAACTGGATGCGTTTTGCTGGGTGGTCTGGTTCAATTGGCTCACCGCCGAGTTGATCTGACCGACACCACTGGACTGCTCGGTCGATGCTGCCGTGATCTCTTGCACCAGGTCCGATGTCTTGCGGATATTGGGGACGATCTCGGCCAGCAGCTTGCCGGCTTTTTCCGCCAGGCCGACGCTATTGCCGGCCACCTCGCCAATTTCCTGCGCTGCCACCTGGCTGCGCTCGGCGAGTTTGCGCACTTCAGCGGCTACCACCGCGAAACCCTTGCCATGTTCGCCGGCGCGGGCGGCTTCAATCGCGGCGTTGAGCGCCAGCAGGTTGGTTTGCGCTGCGATGTCGTCGATGATGCCGATCTTCTTGGCAATCTGCTTCATGGCCTCTACCGTGGCATTCACCGCTTCACCACCATCGGCCGCATCTTTGGCGGCCTTGCTGGCCATGCCGTCGGTGATCTTGGCGTTTTCGGTGTTTTGCGCAATGCTCGATGTCATTTGCTCAATGCTGGCTGATGTTTCTTCCACGCCCGCAGCCTGTTCGCTGGCCGCCTGCGACAGGCTTTGCGCGGTGGCGCTGACTTCTTCCGAGGCGCTGGACAGGGCCTGCGCACCGGCGTTGACATCGGTCACCACCTCGGTGAGTTTTTTGAGCATGTTGTTGACCGCTGATTTCAACTCGTCCCAGGTGCCGGCGTAGCTCTTCTTCATCGACTGGGTCAGGTCGCCGCCTTCGAGGGCACCGAGCACCGTGCGAAGTTCTTCCACCGGCGTATTGACCGCCACCATCACGGCATTCAAGCCTTCGACCACCTTGCGGAAGTCGCCCTGGTGCCTGGCAGCCTCGGCGCGCACGCCCAGTTCACCATCGACCGCTGCCTTGGACAGCAGGTTGGCATCTGCCACCAGCGTATTGACGGCCTTGATCACGTCGATCAGGCTCTTGGCCATCACGTCGTTTTGCGAGCGAATTTTCACCACCGCCGTCAGGTCTCCGACAGAAATGCCCTTGGCTGCAGCGGCTTGCTGGTTAGTGGCCTCGATGCAGGTGTTGAGGTTGTTCTTGATGGTGTTGAAGTCACCGTTGTAGTTGTCGGTGATGACCGGGGGAATGTCGCCAATCGAAATCTTGGCCACATAGTCGGCAGCGACGTTCAGCGGGCCAATCACCGCATCAAGCGTATGGTTGACACCAGACACAATTTTCTGGAAATCGCCCTGGTGTTTGCTGGCATCTGCTCGGGTGGAGAGCTTGCCTTCAACTGCTGCCCTGGCCAGCATGGCGGCATCGGCTACCAAGGCATCGACAGCATTGATGCAGGTATTGAGGTTGTTTTTCAGGGTATTGAAGTCGCCGTTGTAGGTGTCGGTGATCTTGGGCGGAATGTTGCCCTTGGAGATGTCATCGACATACTTGGCCGCCACGTTCAGCGGGTTGATCACCGTATCAAGCGTGTTGTTGACACCCGCCACAATTTTCTGGAAGTCGCCCTGGTGCTTGCTGGCATCGGCGCGGGTGGCCAGCTTGCCCTCGACTGCCGCTTTGGCCAGCATGTTGGCATCGGTCACCAGCGCATTGACGGAAGTGATGGCCTGGTTCAGGTTGTTTTTGAGTGTGTTGAAGTCGCCGTTGTAGGTGTCGGTGATCTTTGGCGGGATGTCGCCTTTGGAGATGCGATCGACATAACCGGCAGCCACATTCAGCGGGCCAATCACCGCATCAAGCGTATGGTTGACACCGGCCACAATCCTCTGGAAGTCGCCTTGGTGTTTCGACGCATCGGCACGGGTTTCGAGCTTGCCCTCAACCGCTGCCTTGGCCAGCATATTGGCATCAGACACCAGCGCATTGACCGAGTTGATGGCCTGATTCAGGTTGTTTTTGAGGGTGTTGAAGTCGCCGTTGTAGGTGGCGGTGATCTTTGGCGGGATGTCGCCCTTGGAGATGCGATCGACATAGCCTGCGGCCACATTCAGCGGGCCAATCACTGCGTCTAGCGTGTTGTTGACGCCAGCCACGATCTTCTGGAAATCGCCCTGGTGTTTCGATGCATCGGCACGGGTTTCGAGCTTGCCCTCGACGGCTGCCTTGGCCAGCATGTTGGCATCGGACACCAATGCATTGACCGAGCTGATGGCCTGATTCAGGTTGTTTTTGAGCGTGTTGAAGTCGCCGTTGTAGCTGTCAGTGATTTTTGGCGGGATGTCGCCCTTGGAGATGCGATCGACATAACCGGCGGCGA
>CAIQOO010000158.1 GCA_903873485.1 uncultured beta proteobacterium
ACAATCTGCAAATCTTTGGCCACCGCGCTGTTCTGGCTCAAGGCCGCGTGAATGAGTTCGCTGATCTGGTTCGGGTTTTGCCAGGGCAGCAGCTTGATGTTGAGCAACGGCAAATCGTTGTCCTGGGGTTGCTGGCTGATGCCAAACAGGCGCGCAAAAGCCGGATTCCAGGATGTCAGCGTGCCTTGGTTGTCGATCAGGAACAGCCCGGATTCGGCATTGTCGAAAATGGTGTGGTATTTTTTTTCGGCAATTTCACGCTGTAGCCGCAATTTGCGCTCGGTTGCCAGCGCGTTGACCAGGCGGTCCGACAGCGCGTTGATGTCAATCACCAATTGGCCAATTTCGGTGCTGTCATGGTTGGCTGGCGTGAACAGACGCTCGCCCTTGGTCGGGTCCATCCGGTGCAGGCGGTCCGACATGGCCTTGATTGGGCGCACGACGAACAGCAGCATCATCGCCACCACGGCAACCGTTACCATGCCCAACTGCCAGCTCAGTTGCAGCGCTGCCAGCCAGACTTCTTCAGTAATCCGCGCTTCAATGATTTGCGGGTCTGGTGTCAGCAGAATATGGCCGACCAGTTTCTGGTCGTCAAACGGAGAATAAATCAGGCGCTTGATCAAGATGCCGGGCTGCGGGTTGCCGACCGGGTTGCGATGCTTGTCGGCCAGTACCTCCTGCTCGGTTGAAATGCTGACCGCCAGCACATCGGAATTGCTCAGCAAACCCTGCGCCAGTTCGGCGGCCAGGGTTTGATCTTTGGCAAAGCAGGCCACCGCAAGCGTGCTTTGCATCGTGTCCAGCAGTTCGTTGAGGCGCAGGTCCGATGCCTGGTGGGCATGCTCGCGGGTGGCGTGGGCGGTGTAGGTGACGGCCAGCAGAGCGGCCAGCAGCGAGGCGAAGATGACGGCGAGCGTTGAACGTACCAGCAGCCCGCGCCAGCGCAGGGCATCAGGCAGCCTCTGCGCCAGTGGTTTCACCGCGAAAATTCCAGCACGACGCGAAATCGCTTGTCGATCTGGCTGCGCTCGATATAGGCAATGCCGCCGGCATGGCCGGAAAGCAAGCTCAGGACTTCTGCGGCATTGCCGGCCTGCAGCGGCGGCGAGGTTCTGCCGGAAAAGATCAGACGTGACCAATAAGCATTGATTTCATTCAAATCCTTGTTCACCAGCTTGCGGTAAAACTCGGCCCTGAGCGCGCCGCTTTCGGGTTGATCGATCGGCATCGCCGCTGCCCCGCTGGGCAGCCGGCGGTAACGCCCGAGAAAGATGTTGATGACATCATCGTGGCTGAGCGGCCCAATGCTGCTGGCCGCATTGACCACCACCACCGGTTCGGCGCTGACACCGCCGCACAGGGCAAGCAGCAGGATGAACAGGGTCAGCAGCCGCGACTTCATGAGCTAGAACACAAAATCCAGCGCCACGCTAAAGACGGTCATGTTGCCGTCCCAGCCTGGCAGGTTATTCTTGAACAAAAAGACCGAAGTCGGGGTGCCGCGTACCCAGTCCACCTGTGCCTTGAGCGCCAGATTTTTTTGCAGATCCCAGCGCCCGCCCAGGGTGTAGGTGTGCTGGTCCACATAACTTTGCGACACCAGCGACTGGGTGATGGCATCGACTCCCGGGATCAAGCTCGACGGCAGTGACGCCCTGTCGGTGAAGCTGCGAGAAACGCCCAGGTAGGGTGTTGCCGCTCCCAGACGGTACGCCGCCAGCAGATAGCCGGCTTTGGAGTCGGCATAAGCCGGGCTGTCGTGCAGAATCTGGTTGAGCATGAACTGGATGTTCAGCGGCCCCTGATCGAACACCACGCCAAGCGAACTGAAGTGTGCCTGCTGATCGGTCATCGCCATTTCTGGTACTAGAGACAGATAAGGCAGGCCGGAAAACGGATCTCCCATGCTCTGCAACAAGGTGTCGGTTGGCGTTTCATGGGCGAAACGCACCTGGGCATGACTCAGGCGCGTTTGCCATGAGCCGCTTTGGTAATCCAGATAGCCACCGATCAGACGGGAACCTTGCATATCCCATGAGATACCCAGGGCGAACGGCGCTCTTTCGGGCGACTGGCCGGCAAACAGCTTGCCTTTGAGCAAGCCGGTGCCGACTGGCAAGGTGGCGCTGAGATCCACCCCATCAATATATGAAAACACCAGCGTGCCGTAAAAGTCGGGTGGTGGCCGCACGCTGAGGTTGGAATAGCCGACCAGCCTTGAATCGCCCAGCATGAAAAACTCGGTGCCGAGTCGTCCGCCGCGCAGCGAAAAATCAGACGAAAAATCGTGGCGTAAAAAGGCCCAGGTCAACTCCGGATGGAAGTTTGCACCAGCGTGGTAGCGGCTGACCGCCTGTACCACGCCCTCGGTGCTGGGGCTGAAGCGGAAGTTGGCCTGGATGCCAAGCAGGCTGTCAACCTTGGCGGTCCACTGCGTGTCGGCACCCGAAGGTTGCGACAGATCACGGACAAACTGGATGTTTTCGTTATTCGAGCGGGTGATACCCAGTGTGCCAAAGCCATGCAGGCTGAACCGGGCTGACTCGGAAGCGGCTGAATCATCGATTGACCAACACGGGTTTGCCAGGCACACAGAAAGACCGGCCATTACGCTGACGAATGCCGGTTTCCAGAGTGATAAGGGCTTGTATGCCCGTGTTGTGATTGCAAAGAGCATGTTGATTGACTAATTTTCTATGCCGATTGTTCCTTCCATGAATCATTCTATGGCAAAAAACGCACTTGCCAGCCTCGGCTGGCGGCATCTGCGCAGCCAGCGAACCCAACGCAGGCACTCAGCTTGGCTGAGCTGGCCTTGAAACCAGCCATTCGCGCCGGAACAGCCACTGTTGCGGATACCACAGGTTGGCCAGCGTGATTTCGCCGCTTTGGTGGCGACCTTTAACTTCCCAGCGTTGTCCCAGCACCACACAAGCGGGCAGGCACAGCGGTTGCACGGTTTCGGCGCGGGTTTGCAGCCAGACCACAGCATCGTGGCGGGTCAGCAGGCGTTGCAGTTCAGCCGCGTTGTCGGCAGCGGGCAAAAAGGCGCGGGCATCACCGTCATAAGGTGTCAGGCGGTTGCCGGGCAGCAAAAATTCAAAACGCTCAAACTGGCCGTTGAAGCTGCTGGGCACGGCAATGCGTTGCTGCTGCACGGCCGCCTTGCTGCTGGCGCTGTAACGGCCCGAGTCGCCATTGAGCGGTGCCGTGGCCAACCCGAAAACGGCAAATACTGCAAACGTCGCTGCCAGGGTGCAAGTGCGGGTCCAGGCTGGTTTGATCAAGCCCAGCACCACCAGCAACAGGCCCATAGTTGCTGCCAGTTCGGTCATCACCAGGTCGGCGCTAGTGCCGATGTTCAGCGCCTGCTCGGCCCAGCCGATACGCCCCAGCACGGCGATGAAAACGCCGCACAACAGCAGCGACGGCACAAACCAGCCGCGTGCAATCCGTTGCCAGTACAGCGCCAGCAGCATGGCCAGCGCCGGCATGGCCGGAATCAGGTAGCGTGCCGAGCGCTGGCTTGGCAGCGTGAAGACCAGCAGCCAGACCGCCAGCCAGACCAGCAAAATGCGCAGGTGCGCAGGCGCGGGTTTCAGGTGCCCGGCCCGCAGGCCCTGCACCAGCCCCAAGGCCATCAGCCCCAGCACCACAAAGGCCAGCAGTCCGGCGTTTTGCACATAGCCGAGCAACTGCGCCCAAACGCTAAAACCTCCGCCTAGCAGTGCGGTGTGCCAGTAGCCTGCCGGGTTGCTCATCTTGCCGGCGTTTTCACCCAGCACAAATTCCTGCCACACCGCTGCCGGATCGGGGTCCAGCACAAACCACAGGCCAAAAAACCCCAGCGCGATGACGGCGCTTAGCAGCACCCGGGCGCTGACTTCAAATACTCTGTGCCAATTGAGGGTGGCGGTGGCCAATTGGGCGCACCACAGCGTGGCGGCTGCCGGTGCTATCAAGGCAAACGATTTGTAGGCCAGCCCCAAACCCAGCGCCAGGCCAAACCCGATGTGCGCCAGCCAGCCCGGGCCGGCTGCATCCGGCCCGGCGTTTTTGAGTTTCCACCAAAGCAGCCCAAACATCGGCAGGTTCAGCCAGAAGCTCTCGGGTGCGCTGGTGAGGTAAGTGCGGCCAAACCGGAAGGTGCAAAAAAATGCCAGATAAATGCAGGCCCCCAGGCAGGCACTGCGCAGGTCGCGGGTGATTTGCTGCACGCTCCAGCCAACCGCCAGGGTAATTAAAAAAGTGTAGATCAGGCTCGGTGTGCGCAAGGCCGCCATGCTCCAGTGGCTGCCCCAGCCACCGGCCAGCATGGCTTGCCAGAACAGCAACGGCGGCTTGGTGTTGCGCATCTGATCCAGTTCGGACACCAGCGGCAGCCAGTTGCCGCTGGCGGCCGTCAGGCGGGCAATATGGGTATAAACCAGTTCATCGCCATTGGTCGGCAGATACTGGCCGCCCAGGCCCAGCAGGTAGCTGCCAAGCGCAAAAGCCAGCAGGCCGAGCCAGCCCCAGATGCTGTTGCCGACAGGCAATGTGGCTTGAAGAGAGGAACCGGGCGACGCAGGCATGGCCTATTTTGGCGTGCGGTGGCCAAAGGTCCAGTGGTCATTGGCCAAAAAATTGCTCACACTGGCCACCACAATGGCGATCACATTCGCCAGCAGGTAGTGCAGGCTGTGCGCCAGCCACAGTGTCAGGCCATATTGCAGACCAATGCCCAGCCAGGAGGCCAGCGCATAGCGGCCCAGTTGCCCGCCCAGCACCTGCCAGCGTGTGCGGTCCAGATGCTGCTGGCGGGCCTGTGCCGCCTTGACCCGGTCGCCCCAGGTCCAGAGCCGGTTCCAGGTAAAGTTGTTGACGGTCGCGATCGCGATCGCCAGCGCCAGCGAGGCGTACAGACGCTGGCGCGGGTTGCTGATCGATGCAAAAAAATATTCCTGTGCCAGAAACAGCACCGCCATATTGACCAGCGTGCCGCTGGCGCCGACCAGGCCAAACTTCAGGTAGCGAAAGCCCTTGAGCCACGTTATCAGCCGATACAGACGCGGTTGCCAGTTGAGGGACGGAATCATGCGTGAAAAAAAGACGGTGCGAGCCAGGCGGGGAGGGCGGTCAAGCCAGTGCAGTGGTCTCGCATTGATGCAAAAGTTGTAGCGCCTCACGCAGTACTGGCAAGGGCTGCAGGCGTTTTAGGCATTGATTGTCGCCATCGCAGAAAGTCTGGCGGTGGTTGTAGGCTGACAGGCAGGGCGAGCAGGCTGTGCCAGACTCCAGAACCTGAGCGCGCGGCCCCAGCGGGCGGTACAGGCGACCGGTCTCCGGGCCAAAAAACACCATGCTGCGAATCGGAGTCAGCGATGCAAAGTGGCCCGGACCGCCGTCGTTGGTGATGAGCAGCGCGGCTGCATGAAACAGCATCAGCAGTTCGCGGATGCTGCGGGTATAGCCGGTCAGATCGACACACCAGTCGCTGGCGGCCTTGATGCGCAACTGTTGCGCCAGCGCCGCATCCTCGCGCAAGCCAATCAGGCCGACCGCATGGCCGGCCTGGCACAGGCCACCAGCCAGTGCCGCATAGTGCGCGGCGGGCCAGGCACGCTCGGGCAGCAAGCCGCCACCGGCATACAGCAGCACCAGTTTGCGGCCAGCCAGCACGGGGTGGTCGGTGACCATCTTTTGACGGTAAGCCAGCAGTTCTGCCGGGTCAAAGTTGACCGACAAACCTGGCTCGGCGGGCAAACTGCGGATCGGTGCCGCCTTGTGGCGCGGCATCGCGGCATCGCCAATGGCATCGACCAGCGACAAAAACTGCAAGCTGATATGCCGGTAGGGGTTGTAGGGGATGGCTCGGTTGATGTAACTGCCACGGTACAGGCCTTCCTGAGTGTGTGGCGTAAAACCTACGCGCAACCGCGCACCGCAAAAGTAGCTCATCAGGCTGCTGATGCGCGAAAACAGTTCGCAGTCAATCACCACATCCAGCGGCAGCGCGCGCAGCGCCCGGCTGACGCGCCAGATGTCGGCCAGCAGGCCCAGGCCGGCACTGTCGTCGAGTGAATGCAGATGTTCAGGCCGGGCCAGCCCCAGCAGCCGGGCGACTTCCTGATTCTTTTTGAGCTGCAAGACATGCACGGTGGCGTTAGGGTAGCGCTGGCGGACAGCGGCAAACATCGGCCCCGCCAGCACCACGCTGCCCATTTCCGACAGCAAGATGACCAGAATGTGGCGCGGATTTTGGGCTTGTGCCGTCGCCGTCTTTGCGCTTGGGACAAGACGTGCCCAAAGGGAGACTGCCGCGCACAACGCCTGGCCCGCCCAGCGGTCAATCCAGCGTTGTGTCTGCAGCTTCATGCGCGCTTTTACAAGCCTGCCGCGCTGCGCAGCGCCTGGGCTTTGTCGGTACGTTCCCAGGTGAACTCGGGTTCTTCCCGGCCAAAGTGGCCATAAGACGCGGTTTTTTCGTAAATCGGGCGCAGCAGGTCAAGCATCTGGATGATGCCTTTGGGGCGCAGGTCGAAGTGATCGTGGACCAGCGCGGCAATTTTGTCGTCGGGGATGACCCCGGTGCCTTCGGTGTAGATCGTCACATTCATCGGCTTCGCGACCCCGATGGCGTAGGCCACCTGAATCTGGCACTGGCGCGCCAGCCCGGCCGCCACAATGTTTTTTGCCACATAGCGGGCCGCGTAGGCGGCAGAACGATCCACTTTGGTCGGGTCTTTGCCGCTGAAGGCGCCGCCACCGTGCGGGCAGGCGCCGCCGTAGGTATCGACAATGATCTTGCGCCCGGTCAGGCCGCAGTCGCCTTGCGGACCACCGACGACAAAGCGGCCGGTCGGGTTGATCAGGTACTTGGTGTCGGCGGTCAGCCATTCCTTGGGCAGCACCGGCTTGATGATGTCTTCAATGATCGCCTCGATGAATGCCGGTTTCATTTTCAGGCCGTCGCTCATCTCCGGGCTGTGCTGGCTTGATAGCACCACGGTGTCGATCGAGTGCGGCTTGCCATCGACATAGCGCAGCGTCACCTGGCTTTTGGCATCCGGGCGCAAAAAGGGCAGGCGGCCATCCTTGCGCAACTGGGCCTGGCGCTCCATCAGGCGGTGCGCGTAGTAGATTGGGGCCGGCATCAGTTCGGGGGTTTCGTTGCAGGCATAGCCAAACATCAGGCCCTGATCACCGGCACCGCTGTTGAGTTCATCGTCGCTGGCCTTGTCCACGCCCTGCTTGATGTCATGGCTTTGCTTGTCGTAGGCCACCAGCACGGCGCAGCCTCTGTAGTCAATGCCGTAATCGGTGTTGTCATAGCCAATGCGCTTGAGCGTGTTGCGCGCCACCTGGATGTAATCGACATTGGCATGGGTGGTGATTTCACCGGCCAGCACCACCAGACCGGTGTTGCACAGGGTTTCGGCCGCCACCCGCGACAGCGGGTCCTGCTTGAAAACTGCGTCCAGAATCGCGTCGGATATCTGGTCGGCCACTTTGTCCGGGTGGCCTTCAGAAACCGATTCGGAGGTAAAAAGAAAGTCGTTCGACATAATGAAAAGTTCCTTAAAAAGTTGACAACCGGGTTGCGTTGCCTAATGCTTTTTGAGGGCTTTCAGCGAACGCTTTAGCAGATCTGTCAAAGATTTTGACAAGGCACAATGGCGGCCTGTTGAGCTGCCCTTGGCTGCGTCGCCCTGCAAGTAGTTCTGTAACTCAGCGACCCATTTAGTTTATCCCACTCCATGATGACCCTGTTCAAACTGTTGTCCGTGCTGCCGCTGTGGCTGCTGCATGGTCTGGGCTGGCTGCTGGGCTGGGCCACTTTTATTGTGTCGGGCAGTTACCGTCGGCGCTTTGTGACCAATGCCCGCTCGGCCGGGCTGGGCCTGCCGGACTGGTGGCAGGCGGTGGGCGAGAGTGGCAAATCAGTCGCCGAGTTGCCCCGGTTATGGCTGGGTTCGCCAGTTGCCCTGTGCTGGGACGATGCGGCGCAGGCCTTGGTGCAGGCTGCCGTCAAGGCTGGGCGCGGCATTGTTTTCCTGACCCCGCATCTGGGCTGCTTTGAGGCCACCGCGCAGGCCTATGCGCAGCGTTTTGGGCAACACGGCAAACCCATCACGGTGTTGTTTCGGCCACCCCGGCAGGCCTGGCTGCGTGCCTTGGTGGCGGGTTCGCGGCAGCGGCCGGGCCTGCTGGCGGCACCGACCACGCTGTCGGGGGTCAAGCAAATGATCAAGGCGCTGAAAAATGGCGAGTCGGTCGGCCTGCTGCCCGACCAGGTGCCGCCGCAAGGCATGGGTCTGATGGCCCCGTTTTTTGGCCGCGAGGCCTACACCATGACCTTGTCGGTACGCCTGATCCAGCAAACCGGCGCCTGCGTGCTGCTGGCCTGGGGCGAGCGCTTGCGCTGGGGTCGCGGCTATCGGGTGCATATTCAGCCGCTGCCCGCCTGCCTGCCCGCCGCCTTGCCGGAAGCGGTGGCGGCAGTGAACCAGGCGATGGAAACACTGGTGATGCAATGTCCCGGCCAGTACTTGTGGGGCTACGCGCGCTACAAGCAGCCAAGAGCAAGTTTGTGATCGGCGCCTGCAACATCGCCCGCAGCGTCGTGTGCATCCGATGAACCAGCTTGTCATCGGTTTGATGCGTTTGCTCGGCCATCTGCCGCTGGCCTGGCTGCGCTTTCTTGGGCGCATGCTGGGCTGGGTGCTGTATGTTGTGGTGGCACAGCGCCGGCGCGTGGTTCAAACCAATTTGCGGCTGTGCTTCAAGTCTTTGCCGCAAGCGCAAATCGTCGCGCTGTCGCGACAAATCGTGGTGCGTTTTGCCCAGTCCTGGCTTGATCGCGGCTGGCTCTGGCATGGCAGCGCGGCGCTGCTGCGCCGGCGGCTGCAGATCACCGGCGCGCTTAATGAATTGGCAGGGCTGGCCCCGGTGGTGATTTTCGCGCCGCATTTTGTCGGGCTTGACGCCGGCTGGACGGCGCTCACGCTGAACTTGCCGCGTCACTTCACCACCATTTACACCGACCAGGCCAACCAGGACATGGATGCCTGGATTCTGGCGGGTCGCCGCCGATTTGGCTCACCCGGTCTGTTTGGCCGGGCGGATGGCGTCAAATCCATCGTTGCCGCGCTGCGCGGTGGCGATCCGCTGTATTTGTTGCCAGACATGAATTTTGGCCCGAATGAGTCACTGTTTGTACCGTTTTACGGGGTTCGTGCCGCCACCGTGCCAAGTTTGTCGCGTTTTGCCCGGCTCGGGCGGGCCAAGGTGGTGCCGGTCATCACCCGCATGACCGCCACCGGCTACCGCGTCGAGGTGCTGCCGGCCTGGCAGGATTTTCCGACCGACAATTTACCCGCCGACACGGCCCTCATGAACCAGCGCCTGCAAGACTACATCGACAGCATGCCGGATCAGTACTACTGGGTACACAAGCGCTTCAAGGACCGGCCCGCCGGCGAACCGTCGGTTTATGAATGAAAATGGCCTCTAGCCCTTGCTGGACGTGCGCTGACAGCTATCTTTTTAGATAGTTTCAGTGGCGCCCGCATGCGCCCATTGCCACAGCAGCGTGGCGACTTCGTCAACGCCCTGGCGTTTGGTGGCAGAAAACAGCCGCACTTCGCCGCCACCGGCTTGCAGCTTCATGATCGACAGAGCCTTGGTTTGCTCGGATCGGGTCAGTTTGTCGGCCTTGGTCAATACCACCAGAAACTTCAAGCCCGCTTCAACCCGGGGTCGCACCACCTCAAGCAAAATTTCATCGAGCTCGGTCAGGCCATGACGCGGGTCGCACATCAGCACAATCGCCTTCAGGTTCTCGCGCGTCACCAGGTAATTGGCCATCACCTGCTGCCAGCGGATCTTGTCTTGGCGCGGCACCGCCGCATAGCCGTAGCCCGGCAAATCAGCCAGCACGGCATCGGTCAGCCCTTGTTTGCCAACAGAAAACAGGTTGATGTGCTGGGTGCGGCCAGGTTTCTTGGAGGCAAAGGCGAGCTGCTTTTGCTGCGTCAGGGTGTTGATGCAGGTTGATTTGCCGGCGTTGGAGCGGCCGACAAAGGCAATTTCGGGCACGCTCAGGGGCGGCAAAAAATGCAGTTGCGGTGCGCTGGTGAGAAATCTGGCGGTGTGCAGCCAGCCTAGCGCCACGACCGGCGTGAGTGTGGTTGGGGTGGCTGCGGGGTTTGGGTTTATATCAACCGGGCTGGAATGAATAGTCATCAAGTAAGCTGCAAAGAATTGTCGCATTGTAGAATCGCGCCGTTTTGCACCACTGACTTGACACTATTTACTATGAAGCTCTTAGCCCATCTCATGATCGCCGCATCCTTGGCTGCGACGGCTGTTGTCTGCTCTGCATCCGAGGCCGCCGCCCCTGCGGCCAAGCCTGATCTGGCCAAGGGCGAGGCCAGCTACGCGGCGGTTTGTGCCGCTTGCCACGCCCCTGACGGCAATTCGGTGATTCCGGTCAACCCCAAGCTGGCACAGCAGCATCCTGAATACATCGTCAAGCAATTGCAGGAATTCAAGGCGGGCAAACGGGCCAACGCCATCATGAACGGCATGTCGGCACCCTTGAGCGATGCCGACATGAAAAATATTGCCTATTTTGTCGCCAGCAAGAAATCCACACCGGGTGCCGCTGCCGACAAAGAGTTGCTGGCGATGGGCGAGCGCATTTACCGTGGCGGCATTCTTGACCGCAAGGTGCCAGCCTGCGCCGGCTGCCACAGCCCCAATGGTGCCGGCATTCCAGCCCAATATCCGCGTTTGAGTGGTCAGCACGCCGATTACGCAGCCGCACAATTGACCGCGTTTCGGGATGGTGTGCGCCAGAACAGTGCTCAGATGACACAAGTTGCCGCCCGCCTGAACGACCGTGAGATCAAGGCGGTGGCAGATTATGTGGCCGGTTTGCGCTGACCCAAGCTGATTTTTGCCATTTTTGAAGGGCTGTTTGACAGCCCTTTTTTTTGCGCTGACAGGTCTAACTTCCATGGTCTGCTGACTACCCCGAGTAATGAAACCGTTCGCCCTGAGCCTGTCGAAGGGCTTGTGACCAAGCTGGTGGTTCGACAAGCTCACCACGAACGGGTGTGTTTCAGGTTAGCCGTGCGCCGTTTGGGTGCCATCTGTTGCAGCTTTTCAATCGTCATCCCCCTTTGACCAGTTTTTGTAAGAAAGCCTATGCTGGTTCGACCAAGCAGGAAACGAGGACTTCAACATGCAGATCAAAACCGGACGCAACGGATTCAATTACCCATTGGCCAGCGACATCACGCCGCCAGCGGTCTATCAGTCGCGCCGCGAACTGCTGCGCCTGATGACCAGCGGCATGGCGGGTGCGGCATTGGCCGCGTGGGCCTCCCGTGCCGCCTTGGCACAAGCGGCGGGTTACGCCTTGCCTGGCAAAAACGCCGCTTTGCCCGCTGTCAAAAGCCGGCTCGCCGGTGCCGTGACGATGGACAAGCTGACAGACTACAAAGATGCGGCCAGCTACAACAACTATTACGAGTTTGGCACCGACAAGGCTGATCCCGCCCGGAATGCGCACACTTTGAAAACCGTGCCCTGGACGATCGAGATTGAGGGGCTGGTCAAAAAGCCGGCCCGCTACACGCTGGAAGACCTGCTCAAGCTCAGTGCCCAGGAAGAGCGCATCTACCGCTTGCGCTGCGTCGAGGGCTGGTCGATGGTGATTCCCTGGGTTGGCTACTCGCTGTCAGAGCTGATCAAAAAAGTCGAACCTCTGGGCAGTGCCAAATATGTCGAGTTTGTCACGTTGGCCGACCCCAAAACCATGCCTGGCGTGGGCAGCCGGGTGCTCGATTGGCCCTACCTGGAAGGTTTGCGCATGGACGAGGCGCTGCACCCGCTCACGTTGTTGAGTTTTGGCATGTACGGTGAAGTGTTGCCCCGGCAAAATGGCGCGCCGGTGCGCCTGGTGGTGCCGTGGAAATATGGTTTCAAAAGTGGCAAAAGCCTGGTCAAAATCCGCTTTACCGACCGGCAGCCGGCCACCTCATGGAACAAGGCCGGCCCCGGCGAATACGGCTTTTACTCCAACGTCAACCCGGATGTCGATCATCCGCGCTGGAGCCAGGCCAGCGAGCGGCGCATCGGCGAAGACGGCTTGTTTGCCAAAAAGCGCAAAACACTGCTGTTCAATGGTTACGAGGCGCAGGTCGGACAGTTGTATGCGGGCATGGACCTGAAGAAGTTCTTCTGATGTTGGCGCCGGCATCGGGTGGGGCCGTCCCGGTGGCGCGGCTGTTATTGCACCCGACTGCAAAACCACTGGTTTTTTCGCTGGCCCTGCTGCCGTTGGCGCTGATGGTCTGGGCGATTTTCTGGGACCAGCTTGGTGCCAACCCGGCCGAGGCGCTGATTCGCCGCAGCGGTGACTGGACCCTGCGCCTGTTGTGCCTGGTGCTGGCGGTAACACCACTGCGCGTGATGGCCGGCCTGCCTGCGCTGGCGCGCTTTCGGCGCATGCTTGGGCTGTTTGTTTATTTTTACGCGGCACTGCATTTGCTCGGTTATGCCTGGTTTGACATGGGATTCGAGTGGGCTGATGTGCTGCGCGATATTGCCAAACGGCCATTCATTCTGGTCGGGTTTGCTGCCTTTGTGCTGTTGACGGTGCTGGCCATCACCTCGCACAACCAGGCCATCAAGCGCCTGGGTGGCAAAAACTGGAAACGCTTGCACCAGTCGGTGTATGCGGTGGCCGGCTTGGCTCTGCTGCATTTTTTCTGGATGCGGGCCGGTAAAAATGATTTTGCCGAAGTGGCGCTGTATGCCGCCGTGCTGGCCGTCCTGCTGGCCTGGCGGGTATATTATTTTATAAGTAAAAAAGCACGCCAGCCCTTGCTGCATAAGCGCTGATAGCTATATAATAAATAGCAAAATCAGGGTCTGCTGGCGGGCTTTTCAGGCTGGCTTGCTGGGGCTTGGGTAGGTTGCAATGGTTGCGGCAGACCGGCTTTTTGGGCGGCGGGCGGCTGGGTTGGCAAATACAGCGAGCCTTGTTGCCCGCAGGCCGTCAGAGCAGCCGCACCGCAGACAAGGCCAAGCGTGGCCACTAAAATTTGCAATATCTTCAACATGGCGAAATTATGACCGACGCAGAATTCATGGACCAGGCCGAACGGCTTCTCAAGGCGGTGGAAGCCGCCTGTGACAGCATCAACGACGACACCGCAGCCGATATCGACAATCAGCGAACCGGGGGCATGATCACCCTGGTGTTTGCCAACCAAAGCCAGATTGTCATCAACCTGCAAAAACCCCTGCACGAGGTCTGGCTGGCCGCCCGCAGTGGCGGTTTCCACTACCAGTTTGATGGCCGGCAATGGAATGACACCAAGGGCCAGGGCGAATTTTTCAGTTCCTTGTCAGCTTATGCCAGCGCGCAGTCGGGCTTGCCGCTGGTATTTTCCGCTGGCTAATTTTTGAACAAATCCAGAATTTTTCTCTTTTCTTCGTCGGCTGGCAGCGGTATCACCTCGGGTTTTTCCGGGTCAGCAGAGTCATGAAGCCCGAGTGATGCCACCCCGGAGCCGGGTGCGTATTCAGAAAAATACCATTCCCCACCGGCATGAACAATGCCGTCGGGCACGGTCATCTCCATCACCGGAACACTCTTGAGCGCCTGTGCCATGAACTCAATCCAGATCGGCAGGCTCAAGCCGCCGCCGGTTTCACGGTCACCGAGTTTTCTCGGTGTGTCATAGCCAATCCAGGTGACCGCCGCCAAAGTCGGCTGATAGCCGGCAAACCAGGCATCCATGGCATCGTTGGTGGTGCCGGTTTTGCCATACAGGTCGGGCCGCTTCAGCGTCGCCTGGGCGCTGGCGGCGGTGCCTGATCGGGTCACTTCCTGCAGCAGGCTGCTCATGACAAACGCATTGCGGGTGTCAATGGCACGCAATGCTTCATCGCGCAGTTGCGGCGGGGCTTGCGACAACAATTTGCCCTGCTGGTCGGTCACCCGCGAAATCAGCCAGGGATTGAGGCGGAAGCCACCGTTGGCAAACACCGAATAGGCGGTGGCCATTTGCATCGGCGTGACCGAGCCGGCACCGAGGGCCATGGTCAGGTAAGCCGGGTGCTTGTCGGCATCAAAGCCGAAATGGGTCACCCACTCCTGGGCATTGCGGGCACCCACGGTCTGCAAAATGCGAATCGAGACCATGTTCTTGGACTTGGCCAGGCCGCGGCGCATGCTCATCGGCCCTTCAAACTTGCCGTCGTAGTTTTTGGGTTCCCAGGGCTGGCCACCGGTAACGCCGGCGCTGAAAAACAGCGGCCCATCGTTGATGATGGTCGCCGGCGTCACGCCGTGCTCCAGCGCTGCCGAATAGATGAATGGCTTGAAGCTGGAGCCGGGCTGGCGCCACGCCTGTGTCACATGGTTGAACTTGTTTTTTTCAAAGTCAAAACCGCCCACCAAAGCCTTGATGGCCCCGTTTCGCGGGTCCATCGCCACAAAAGCGCCCTCGACTTCTGGCAGTTGGGTGATCTCCCAGGTCGATTTGGGTGTTTGCACCACCCGGATCACCGCACCACGGCGAATCCGGATGTGGGCAGCGGCCTTGTCCGACAGTCCTGACTGGGCCGGCTTGAGGCCGTCGCCGGTGATCTCGATAATTTCACCGCTTTGGCGTATCGCCCTGATTTTCTTCGGGTCGGCGGCCAGCACCACGGCCGCCATCACATCGCCGTTGTCGGGATGTTCCAGCAGCGTGTCATCAATGATTTCTTCGGCCTCGGCCGGGTTGCCCGGCAGGCTGACAAATTTCTCTGGCCCGCGGTACACCTGCCGACGCTCAAAGTTCATGATGCCCCGGCGCAAGGCGCGGTAAGCCATTAGTTGGTCGGCTGTCTGCAAACTGGTATAGACGTTCAGCCCGCGGGTGTAAGTGTCGGTGCCGTACTGGGCAAATATCAGTTGGCGAACGGTTTCTGCAACATATTCGGCATGCACATCGGGTTGATCTGAATTGGCCTGGATCTTGAGTTGTTCATTTTTTGCCTGGTCGGCCTGCTCGGTCGTGATAAAGCCGTTTTCCAGCATGCGCTCGATGATGTAGAGTTGGCGCGACCTGGCGCGTATCGGGTTAACCACCGGGTTGTAGGTCGAGGGCGCCTTGGGCAAACCGGCCAGCATGGCGGCCTCGGCCACGCTAACATCCTTGAGCTGTTTGCCAAAATAGGCCTCGGCGGCGGCGGCAAAACCGTAAGCCCGATTGCCCAGATAAATCTGGTTCATATAGACCTCCAGAATCTGGTCTTTGCTCAACATGTGCTCGAGTTTGAAGGTCAGCAAAATTTCATAAATTTTGCGAGTGTAGGTTTTTTCCGACGACAAATACACATTGCGTGCCACTTGCATGGTGATGGTCGATGCCCCCTGGCTCTTGATGCGTCCCAGGTTGGCCAGCGCGGCGCGCACGATGCCCCGGTAATCGACGCCGCCATGCTCGTAAAAACGGGCATCCTCAATGGCCAGCACCGCATCCTTCATCACCTTGGGTATCTCTTTGACCGGAACCAGATGGCGGCGTTCCTCGCCAAACTGGCCGATCAGGGTGCCCTCGGCCGAAAAAATCCGCAGCGGCAACTTGGGCCGGTAGTCCGACAAGTCTGAAATGTCGGGCAGGTTTGGAAAAGCCATGGCCATGGCCATGCCGATCAGCAGCAGCAGCGTCAAAAACCCCGCCAGCAGCAAGCCTGCGGACCACAACAGCAATTTCAGCAACCACTGTTGCAGCGAGCCGTTTGGCCCGGGTTGTGGTTTTTCAGTCCTGACAAAGGCAGGCGGAGTTATTTCGGGCATAAAAATCAGGAACAGGCCGTGTGAACCGGTTAGTATCCCACTGTTGCCTGCAGGTCTGGTTGCGCCGCCCGGTGCGCTCCGCAAACCGCCCGCATAAGGCCCAATGGTCTGTATTTGGCAATGGTTACAGTTTGTAAATTGTGAAAGAATCTTGGCGGGACCATGCGCTTGCTGATAGCATTGATGCGAATTGTCAAGAGTGGTGCCGTTTTTAATGCCTTGTTAAGGGGATGATGTTGGTTTCTTTGGGGTCGTTGTTCAGCCGTCAGCCTGCAGCCATGCTGGGGCTTGATATCAGTTCATCGAGTGTCAAGCTTGTTGAACTGGGGCGAAACAAGGCGGGCATTTATATGCTGGAAAATTGCGCCATTTTGCCGCTTGAGCGCGGCTGGATCACCGACGGCAACATCGAAAAGTTTGATGAAGTGGCTGATGCGGTACGGCGACTGGTGAAGAAAAGTGGCACCAAAACCAAAAATGTTGCCATGGCGCTGCCGCCATCTGCCGTCATCACCAAAAAAATTGTCCTGCCCGGTGGCCTGTCGGATCAAGAGCTTGAGATGCAGGTGGAGTCCGAGGCCAACCAGTACATTCCCTTTCCGCTTGACGAAGTCAGCCTTGATTTTTGCATTCTGGGCCCAAGCGCCAGTTCGGTGGGTGATGTGGAGGTTCTGATTGCCGCCTCCAGACGCGAAAAGGTGCAAGACATTCAGGGTCTCGCCGAGGCCGCTGGCCTCAAGCCGGTGATTGTCGATGTCGAGTCTTATGCGTCCCGGCTGGCCGCCAGTCGGCTGATTGCCAACACCGCCAACCAGGGTGTCGGCAGCATCGTGGCGTTGTTCGAGGTCGGCGCCATGACCACCAGCATGCAGGTGATCCGCAACGATGAGGTGTTGTACGACCGCGATCAGGCCTTTGGCGGTGCGCAGTTGACCCAGATGATTGTTCGTCAGTACGGTTTTTCTCTGGAAGAAGCCGAGAGCAAAAAGCGCAGCGGTGATTTGCCCGATGACTACGCAGTGCTGGTGCTGCAGCCATTTGTCGAAAGCCTGGTGCAGGAAATTGGCCGCGCCCTGCAATTTTTCTTTACCAGCACTACCCACAACAAGGTCGATATGGTGATGCTGGCGGGCGGCTCGTCGGCGCTGCCTGGCTTGCCGGCGGCGGTTACCAAACAAACCACATTTGCCTGTTGCGTGGCCAATCCATTTGAAGGCATGGACATGGCAAGCGGCATCAAGCTCAACAAGATGACGCGTGAAGCGCCGTCGTATCTGACCTCTTGTGGTCTGGCGTTGCGGAGATTCCTGTAGTGATCCTGATCAATCTGCTGCCTCACCGGGAAATTGCGCGCAAGCAACGCAAGGATGTGTTCAACATCAGCCTGGGGCTGGCCGCCCTGGCAGGTATATTGGTGGCCGCCCTGGTGTACCTGTGGTTTCAGACCCAGATCAGGGCACAGCAAGACCAAAACCAGATACTGCAGGTTGAAATCAAGAAGTTTGACGACCAGATCAAGGACATTGGCAACCTAGAGGCCGAGATTGCCGCTCTGCGTGCCCGCCAGCAGGCAGTCGAAGACCTGCAGGCTGACCGCAACATGCCGGTGCATTTGCTCACCGAACTGGTTCGCCAGTTGCCTGAAGGCACCTATATCAACAGCATGCGCCAGGACGGCGAAAACGTCAGCTTGCTCGGCGTTGCGCAATCGAATGAACGGGTGTCCGAGTTGCTGCGCAACCTCAGCGGCGGCTCCGACTGGCTGACCCGACCCGAACTGATTGAAATCGTTTCCGGCAATGTCACGCTGGCCCCCAAGGACCAGCGCCGGGTGGCCAATTTCAATATCCGGGTCAAGCTGGTCAGAACCAGCGAGGCAGAAAAAGCCAAGGCTGCTGCGGCTGCCGCAATGGCCGCATCCGCTGCTGCTGCCAGTCCGGCAGTGGCTGGCTCGGCACCCCGGGCCAAGTAGGGCACCTGTATGGCAAAGTCTCCCAAAATCAATGTCGATTTGAAGGCCTGGCTTGACAGTTTTTCATCCCAGTTTCGCAACCTGGATGCCAAAGACCCATCAAGTTGGCCAGCCGTGCCGCGCTACGGTGTTTTTGTCTTTATTGCGGTGACCTGCGTGGTGGTTTTGTGGTTTCTGTGGCTCAGCGACACGCAGATCGAGTTGACCACCGAGCGGGAAAAAGAAGTCAAGCTGCGCGACGAGTACAAAGTCAAGCTGGCCAAGGCGGTCAACCTGGAGGCCCTCAAGAAGCAGCGTGAACAGGTTCAGCAGTATGTGTTGCAGCTTGAAAAGCAATTGCCCAGCAAGTCTGAAATGGACGCGTTGCTGTCCGACATCAACCAGGCCGGCATTGGGCGCAGCCTGCAATTTGATCTGTTTCGGCCGGGGCAGGTCACGGTCAAGGAGTATTACGCCGAGTTGCCGATTTCCGTTCGGGTGACTGGGCGTTATCACGACATGGGTGCCTTTGCCGCTGATGTGGCCAACTTGTCACGCATTGTGACCATCAACAACATGAGCATCATTCCCGGTCGCGATGGCGCGTTGGCGCTCGATGCCACGGCCAAAACCTTTCGCTATCTGGATGTAGAAGAAGTCAACGCGCAACGCAAAGCCGCGCAGGCGGTCAAGAAAAAATGATGATTCGTCCCGTTTTTGCTATTTTGCCGGTGGCGCTGGCGCTGGGGGCGTGCAGTCTGGGCGCGCAAGACGAGTTGCAACAGTGGATGGCTGAGCAAAAAAACCAGACCCATGCCAAAGTGCCCCCGCTGGCAGAGCCAAAGCAGTTCAAGCCAGAAACTTATGGTCAGGTCACTGCAGTTGACCCGTTTAGCAACCAGAAGCTGACGATGGCACTGAAAAAAGATTCATCCCAGGCCTCTTCAAACAGCGCGCTGATAACCCCTGAACTGGCACGTCGCAAAGAGCCGCTGGAAGATTTTCCGCTTGACACCATGGTCATGGTCGGTCGCATCGAGCGCGCCGGCAAACCAGTGGCCTTAGTCACCGTTGGCAAACTGCTGTACCAGGTGCGTCCGGGCGACCATCTGGGGCAAAACTATGGGCGGGTGACCAAAATATCCGACACCGAAGTCTCATTGCGCGAGATTGTTCAGGATGGGTCAGGCGAATGGATTGAACGCACTGCGGCCTTGCAGTTGCAAGAGAGGGCAAAATAGAATGTACTGCGAAACTGCAGTTGCAAGAGAGGTCAAAGTCAACTACCCCGGTCTAAAGGTCGGAGCTTGGAGTCGATGAGACAAAGAGTTAGGTTGAAGCAGGGAAAGCGGTAACCAATCCGCTACGTTAGTAACAGGTCGTCAAGACGCACCAGCAGATGCTTCCTCAGTCTGCTGCACTGCAAGACTTTAATCATGCAGACCAAAGGTAAAGGGTCGAGGGTTTTAGTCGCCACTCGAAAGAGTAGGAGCCGGTTACTGACATTCCCGAGGGGAGATTAGTCGTGAGACTAGCGTTACAAGTGCCTTTACGGGCAGAGCCTCACGGCCCAGCCAGGTGGAAAGCCTGCACTTTACAACGGACTAAAAGAAAGGAAAGGCGTGATTCAGGTAAGTCCAAAGCTAGAAACGCTTCGTGCGTCAAGCTCTACCTCCCCGGCTTAAATGTCGGGGTTTCACGCGCATTCTGATGAAAATTCTTCAAAAGCCGCATTTGGGGTGGCTCTTTGGTCACTTTTGGCTGGCTGTCATTCTGTCGCTGGCTGGCACCATCGCGCAGGCGCAGGTCGCGATTCAGGCTGTCACGGGTTCGATACTGAGCGGGGTTGAAGTGGTCAGGATCGACCTGAGCGAAGCCTTGACCGCCGTGCCAGCCGGTTTTGGCATCCAGTCACCGGCCAGAATTGCACTTGATTTTCCCAATGTGGTGAGTTCCATGGGACGTTCCAACATCGAAGTCAATCAGGGCAATCTGAAGTCGGTCAGTGTGGTACAGGTCGGCAACCGCACCCGTGTGGTGCTGAACCTGAAGCAGTACACCGCCTACACCACCGAGATCAAGGACAAGTCGCTGCTGGTGGTGCTGGCGGCTGTGGCGGGTGGCCCGGCGGCGACTGCAGCGCCGGTATTTGCCGAAAACCAGAGTCGTGAGGTGCAGCCCTTGCGCGACCTTGATTTTCGCCGTGGCGAAGAGGGTTCTGGTCGCGTGGTGATCAGCTTGCCCAACAACCAGGTGGGTGTGGATGTTCGTCGGCAGGGTCAGACATTGCTTGTGGAGATTATGAAAACCGCCTTGCCCGAGGGGCTGCGCAGGCGGCTGGATGTGGCGGACTTTGGCACCCCGGTAAAAACCGTGACGACCTCGCAGGCAAGCGACCGGGTGCGGGTGCTGATCGAGCCGCAAGGGCAATGGGTACACAGTGCTTACCAAACCGATGACCAGTTTGTCGTGGAGGTCAAGGCGCTGAAAGAGGAACCATCCAAATTGTCGCAAGGGCCGGGCTACACCGGGCAAAAGCTGTCGCTCAATTTTCAGAGCATTGAAGTGCGCGCGTTGTTGCAGGTCATTGCCGACTTCACCAGTTTCAACATCATCACGTCCGACGCAGTGAGCGGAACGGTGACCCTGCGGCTGCAGGATGTGCCGTGGGATCAGGCGCTCGACATTATTTTGCAGGCCAAGGGTTTGGCGATGCGCAAAACTGATAACGTGATCTGGATCGCGCCGCCGGAAGAGATATTCAAGTCACAGGAAGTGCGGATCGCTTCACAAGATGAACTCGAAGACCGGGAGCAGTTAACTTTTTATACGATTCAATTAAAGTACGCCTTGGCCGAGGATATCGCTGCAAGCTTGAACCGCACCGGTTATGGCGGTAGCGTTTTTTCATCGAGCAGTGCTTCGGCTGGCTCGGGTGCGACGGTCTCTAGCGGGTCATCGACGGCGGGTGCCTATCAAGGTTCCAGAACCAGCAGCAGCGTCAGCCGTTCGGCATCACGCATTCTCAGTTATCGTGGCACGGCCTTTCCGGAAAAAAGAACCAATCAAGTGATTGTGAATGACATCCCCAGTCGAATAGCCAAAATCCGGGCCATGATCGATGAGTTGGACGTACCCCTGCGGCAAATTTTGATAGAGGCCCGCATCGTCGAGGCCAAAGACTCATTTGGCAAGGCTCTCGGTGTCAAACTGGGTGCCACAGATCTTCGCGCCCAGCAAGGTGGCGATGGTGGCTATTCCATCGGTGGTGGCAACCGGGTGGCTTTCGGAACCAGTTACGGCAATGCCGTCGCCAGCAGCGGAGCCGGTGGCACCGTCGACTTGACCGGTAATTTCGTCAATCTGCCGGTTGTGCCTACTGTCGGTCAGGCAGCAACTTTTGGCTTGTCCATATTCAGTGCGGCTGCCAATCGTTTTCTCAATCTTGAGTTGTCGGCTCTCGAATCGGATGGCAAGGGCAAGGTGGTTTCCAGTCCAAGAGTTGTGACGGCAAATTTGCTCAAGGCGGTCATTGAGCAAGGCGAGGAGTTGCCTTATCAGGTAGCAACTTCGAGCGGAGCAACATCAATTGCGTTCAAGAAAATTAACCTAAAGCTGGAAGTCACGCCGCAGATTACGCCAGAAGGCAACGTGCTGCTGACACTGGATATCAATAAAGACACTGTTGGCCGGTCAACGCCAGCAGGTTACGGCCTCGACACAAAACATGTTCAGACTGTAGTGCTGGTCGAAAATGGTGGAACAGTTGTCATCGGCGGCATTTTTTACCTGACTGAAACTGACGAGGAAATCAAGGTTCCTTTCTTGGGTGATTTGCCTGGCGTTGGAAATCTGTTTAAAAATAAGGCAAAAACTTCTACCAAGACAGAAATGCTGGTATTTATCACGCCAAAGATGATGCCTGAAAAAACGATTCGCTGATGCTGATTATTTTCAAATAATGTTCCACTGGTTGATATGATTTTAAATCAACCAAGGTAATTGGCTACTTCCATCAAATAACTGCTGTTGAACTGTGATGAAAATGCTGCCTGTTAAAAGCAGGCACCAAACCTGAACCCAAAATTGAGCCACGAGAAAATGACCATGAAGATATTTCGCCATTTGTTGATTTTGATGCTGTTCGGTATTCTGTCTGCTTGCGGCGGTGGGGGTGGCGGGTCTGCCGGAGTGCCATCGGGAACGCTGAAAGCAATAACCACCACCGCCCCGGCGGCACTTACGGTGGTGGTCGGCAGTTCGCAGGGCTTCGCTATCATCGGGGGCCGAGCGCCCTACCAAATTACAAGCACCAATGTGCTAATCGCAACTGGCTCGGTTGATGCCAGCAACTTTTGGATAACCGGTGTCGCCTCCGGTGAGGCAACCCTCAAGATCAGTGATGCAGCACAGCAGACAGCTTCGATTGTGGTCACGGTGCCCGAGCTGCCCACGCCTGCGGCATTGTCGAGCAATGCACCTTCCTCACTGGAAATTCTTAATGGTTCTACCAACTTTTATAAAATTTTCGGAGGATTCCCGCCTTATGCGGTGACCACCAGCAATGGTGTAATTGTCAGGGCGGTCGTCAGCGGATCAAGCCTGGCCATCACCGGGGTTGTGCCGGGAAATCAAACGGTTGCGATCAGCGATGCGGCAGGAGCCTTGATAACCATTGATGTCAAGGTCAACTCCGGTTTGTTTACCGATGCACCAAGCTCTTTGACCCTTGTCAGCGGCACTGCTGCCACCTACACCATTTATGGCGGCACGCCTTACAGTGGCTCCGCTTTGTACCGGGTCAATAGCAGTAGTCCGTTTGTTGCCAGTGCCAGCGTCTCAGGGGCTACGCTGTCAATCACCGGGCTAGCCACTGGTGAGACAACGCTTGTCATCACGGATTCTGTCGGTGACAGAACACAACTTGTTGTGACTGTCCCGGTGGCGGGGGCCATTCTGAGTACGGCACCCTCAGATGTCACGTTGATCATCGGTACGCCAGGCACGAGCTACGACCTCTATGGCGGTGATGGCATCTACACCGCCACCAGTTCCAATCCTGCCATTGTCACGGCCTCAGTGACTGGCTCCAAATTGACAATCAGCGCAGTGGCCAATACCGTTGGCGGCACTGCCCAGGTAATCGTGACCGATGCCAAAGGCAGCCCTAAACTCACGATTAATGTGACTGCGTCAGCAGTTGCATTGTTCACTACAGCACCATCTTCTCTGGCTATCGCGGCCGGCGCCCCAAAGACCTTTGCCGTGATAGGCGGCTCATTGCCGTACTCGGTCGTCAATACCAATCCAGGCGTGGTCAGGGGTGATATTTCAGGCAACACATTGGTCATTGCCGGCTATGAACCTGGGTCTGGCACCATCATCATCAAT
>CAIQOO010000159.1 GCA_903873485.1 uncultured beta proteobacterium
AACTCCACAGGGACGAGGCGATCACCAGTGCCGCCATCAGGACGGCCACCACCAGCCAAATTGCTGAACTCCAGCGGATTTTCATAAAGCCTTTCTTTTTGGTCGAAGTCCGCTTCGATTGCCACGGAACCCGGCGGTCAGGATAGACCTGATGCGAGCAGCCAGTCGGTGCGAGAGCGCACCGACTGGCACGCAAATTGTTACTGTGGTGATGGCGCGCCGCGTGATTTGTACGCCTGCGCACAGATGCCCGCAAGCGCCGGGTTCACAGTGCGCAGGCGTTGACTCGGCAGGCCCTTGGCATCAATGTTGTCCTTGATGGCAAAGTGCAAGCCGGCCAGCGCACCGGTCTGGCGGGTGACCAGGGGCTGGTCAAGGCGCAAGATCCAGGCTTGCGGCGACAGGATAGGCCCAGCGGGCGGCGCGGGCCGTACGGCAGAATCAGGTAAAGCGTTGTTGTGCACCATTTTGTAAATCCAGTCTTGTATCCAAGAAAGAGCAGCAAAAGCTGTGCCTGATACTGCGCTGTCACCTGCAACTGCTACCCAAGCGATGGGCGCCAAACCTGCTACCCAACCCTGCGCTGCCGCCCAAGCGCCTATGATGCAGCCTGCCTTTGGCTGGCAGCCAAATGCAAGGCACCCCGGCAAGCGTTGATGAAAAACTCGCCTTTGCGGCGAACGCTGAGCCTGGGCAGATTGCCTTAAAGTCGAACGCGCATCGAACCCCTACCGCTTTTACCCACCATGGTCACCCCCTCCACATCCGCCAGCAGCCCTGCCGGCCCGACCGCGCAGAGTCGTTTTCTGAACCTGCTCAAGCAAGACATCCTCAAGCTCGATGCGGCCGAACTCGACTTTGGCATCTACCGCATCCTGAATTACCGCCGTGCCCAGGTGCTGACGTATCTGGACGACACCCTGCCGGGCCGCATTGCCCAGTGGTGTACTGAACTGGCCCTGGCCGGTGGGCAGGCGCTGGCCGACTCCGAGTCAGCCAACTGCTACTACCACCTGCACACTTTTTTTAGCCGCTATTGGGACGAGGGCGACTTCATCCCGCGTGCCCGCCGTGGCAGCAGCGCGGCCTATTCGGTGCCCTACAACGGGCAAGACACCCACTTTCATTGGGCCACCAAAGGCAGTCACTACATCAAGAGCGGCGAGCTGTTTAGCCGCTTTGCCTACAAAGACGGCCCTGGCGAGGTGCGCTTTAGCCTGGAGCGCGCCGACGTGGAAAAAGACAATTCCAAGGGCAGTGCCAAACACTTTTTTCCCGCCACCTTCAAAGCCGTGGACGGCGGCTTTGCGCTGTTATGGCAATGGCGCGCAGCCACCGAGACGGAAGCCAGGCGCTACAAGAACAAGATTGCATCAGGCAGCAAGGACGAAGAGGGTGATGCCAATTCGTCTGAAGACGGTGATGCCATGGAGTCCGATGTTGGTGCCAGCGCCGACTTCTCCACCGAAGGCAATACCCTGCAGAGTCGCGTTCTGAACGCCTGGCTCTCGGGCGAGGACTTCAAGGCCGCCCAACCGCCCAAGGGCCTGGACCCCGACATGCTGGCCCGCAATGCCCGCCGCTTTGTACGCAAAAACACCAGCGACTTCTTTGTTCACCCCCAGTTGGGCGATTTTTTGCGCGGCGAGCTTGATGTCTATCTCAAGCATGAATTTGTCCAGGTCTGGGACGCACAAGATGCCGATTTGCCGCGCATTCGTGCCAAGTTCAGATTGGTGCGAAGCGTGGCGCAGGACCTGATCACGTTTCTGGACCAGATTGAGCGCTTTCAGGCCACCCTGTTCGAGAAGCGCAAATTTGTGCTGCAAGCCGACTACCTGGTGCAATGCAGTTGGCTGGTGCGTCAGCACGGTGCAACTGGCCTGGCGGGGCAAAAACTGGTCGATGAGGCCTGTGCCAACGCCGCACAGGTCAACGAGTGGGCGCTCTGGGTCGGGGAAAAGTCCAAAAAACCCAGCGGCAAAAAACTGCTGGCCGCCTATCCCCATTTGCCGCTGCACACCCGGCACTTTGCCCCGGATTTCAAGGCCCGCGTGCTGGCCTGCTTTGACGACATCGAAGCCGCTCTGGGCGGTGAACTGGTGCACGCCGACAACTACGCCGCCCTGCGCACGCTGGAGCCTGCCTACCGCGAGCGGGTGAAGTGCATCTATATTGACCCGCCCTATAACACT
>CAIQOO010000160.1 GCA_903873485.1 uncultured beta proteobacterium
AATGAAAAATCATGACTGTCATCAAAACGCGCAAAGTACACACATCAGACTTCAAAGCGAAGCTGGGCTTGGAGGCGCTCAGCGCACAAAAGACGATCAACGAAATAGCACAGTCCTATGGAGTGCATCCCGTGCAAGTAGAAGGGAAAAGGGGCCAGGCTCGCATTAGAAGCCGATGAATTTATTGCGATGTCAGTGCGGCTTAATCATTCCATCAACCCGAGAAATGCCAACTATGTCGAACATTAACGCGCAAAACAGCATCAGTGGCAATCAAAGGTAAATAGGGGACAGACCACAGTTTCCGCAAAAGGACTTTCTGCATGAAGCGCAAAATCTACATCGAAACATCTGTTATCAGCTATCTGACTGCACGCCCCAGCAAGACCATTCTCGGGGCAGCCCATCAGCAAATAACTCTTGCCTGGTGGGAAACCCGTAGCCAATACGAGTTGTTGGTGTCAGAGCCGGTACTGCGCGAGTGCGGCGCTGGCGATCCAGATGCAGCCCAAAAGCGGCTGGCTGTGTTGAAAGATATTCCCCTGCTTTTAGTCACCGAGCAGGCGCTCAATATCGCCGAAGCTTTGGTAGAACGAGGAATCATCCCTGTGAAGGCGGCAGAAGATGCGCTGCACATCGCAGTCGCCACAGTCAATGGTGTGGATTACATGCTGACATGGAACTGTCGGCATATCGCAAATCCGGAAATACAAAGAAACATTGCCGAGTACCTTGAACAGATTGGCTTGTTTCTGCCATTCATTTGTACACCAGAAGAACTGCTTGGAGAAGAAAATGCTGAATGACGAAATCGTCGATGAAGTGCGGGCAATTCGCGACGCACATGCCAGCAAGTTTGGTTATGACCTGCGTGCGATTTATGCCGACCTGAAAAAATCCGAAGGCGAGCGTATTGCCAACGGTCATCCCTACGTTTTCCCGCCATCCGAACCGCCAGCGCCTAACTCTGCATTGCAGCGGACTCGCTTCGCTCACCGCTGAATTTGGACGTTAAGCGAAATCAGCGCCGCCCTGCCCGACGTGATTGCTGCCTGCTGCAAGGTGGCGGGGTTCGATCTGATCATTGTCGAAACCTCTGGCATCGGCCAGGGCGATGCGGCCATCGTGCCGCTGGTCGATGTGCCGATGTACGTCATGACCCCCGAGTTTGGCGCCGCCAGCCAGCTCGAAAAAATCGACATGCTCGACTTTGCCGAATTTGTCGCCATCAACAAATTCGACCGCAAAGGTGCGCTCGATGCCCTGCGCGATGTCTCCAAACAGGTGCAGCGCAACAAGGAAGCCTGGACCACGCCGAAATTCGCACTTCTATCACCAGCAAGTCCCTCAGCGGCACCACCATCCCCAAAGTCTGCCTGCCACCGCCAGGCGGCCCAAAATCGCCATCGGAATCGGGTCTGGCATGTTGCGCCGAACGGCACGCGGTGCGTCAGCCACCGCCAGCGCCCCACTGGCTATGGCGTAGTAGCCCACCACCCGCTGGCCGTCACCCGCATCGCACACCACATAGCTGCGCGCGGCACCGCTGACTTGACTGGCCAGGGCACGCCGCTTGAGCCAGTCATCCAGGCTGGGGCTGGCGCAGTCAAAACGGCTCACGTCGTGCAAACCAGTCAGCACAACCGGTTGGCCCAGACTCACGTTGCCCACGGTTTGGCCGCCGCCATCAAGCGCTCAAAGCCAGCGCCGCTGGGGGGCTGATCCAGCACGTCGAGAAAATGAGCATAGGTAGCAGGGTCCACACGCACCAGTGTTTGGTCAAGCAGCGCATCTTCAGCGGCACGCCGTGCTGCATCAATCATGAACTCGGAGCGGGATTTGCCATGGGATTTGGCCGCACGATCGATCAAGGCGCGAACATCATCACGAACGCGCAGATTCACGGCGCAAGTGGGATGCAAAACGTTGCTGGCAATGGGAGACATCAATGTAACCTTTGGGCGTTTGATATCAGAAATAGATACACGTTGTGTATTTTAACTGCACCGTTTTTGCCCTTGACTTCTGCTGATCATCGCGCTTGAACTGACCGGTCCATTCGCTTGAGCGCCTGCTGCTGGCCTGCATCGGAAAAGCCCCGGCAGGTATCGCAGGCACCGACTGCCGAGTTGAACGAGAACATCGACGGAATCTGGTCGGTGTAACGCAGATCGCTCTCGGGGCAATGCAGGCCGGCCGAGAAGCGCCAGATTTCGGGCTTTTCTTCAGGCATCTGTTCAGGCATTTCTTCAGATTGCGGTTTGCTGCGTTATTTATAGCTTACTGCGCTTGTCCAGCAAGGGCTAAAGCCTCATTTAGCTTATAAACATTGAGGCGGCCAGCGCCGTGCTTGAGGGCCATTTCAATCGCAGCTTGAGGTGGTCGTTGAGTTCGGTCATGGTGCCGACGGTAGAGCGGCTGGAGCGCACCGGGTTGGTCTGGTCAATCGCAATGGCCGGTGGCACGCCTTCGACCCGATCAACGGCGGGCTTGTCCATGCGCTCCAGAAACTGGCGTGCATAGGCGCTAAAGGTTTCCACATAGCGCCGCTGGCCTTCGGCAAACAGGGTGTCAAACACCAGGCTGGATTTGCCCGAGCCGCTTGGGCCGGTGACCACCGTCAGCTCGCCGGTGCGAATGTCGAGGTCAAGGTTTTTAAGGTTGTGCTGGCGTGCGCCGCGAATGCGGATGGTTCCCTGTGGCATGGCTGGTTGTTCCGGGTGATTCAGTTCCCGCCATTTTCGCCAGTCTGGTCAGGTGGGGTGGCCGCCACGCCGGATGGCTAATACACCCAGTGCCTACGTCCGCCAGGCGTTTCGCAAATATCTCAAATATCTCGAGTGTGGCATCTTTGCCCACGGCTTTGCGCGCGCCCGTTGTGACGATTGTGGGCATGACTACTTTGTGGCGTTCTCGTGCAAAGGCCGGGGTGTTTGCCCATCGTGCAATACCCGGCGCATGGCCGAGACTGCGGC
>CAIQOO010000161.1 GCA_903873485.1 uncultured beta proteobacterium
GACCAGAATCTGCGCCTGATCCTGTGGAACCAGCGATTTCACGAGATTCTCGATTTCCCGTCCGGCATGGTGTTCAAAAATGCCCGATTTGAGGATTTCATCCGCTTTAACGCGCTGCGTGGTGAATACGGCCCCGGTGATGCAGAGGCACAGGTGCAAGGCATCGTGGCGCGCGCCAGCCAGTTTCTGCCACACCGCTTCGAGCGAAAAATGAAAGATGGACGCAGCCTGCAAGTGGAGGGTTTCCCGTTTAAATTTGGTGGCGAAATATCGGGGTTTGTCACCATTTACACCGATATCACCGAGCAAAAACACACCGAAGAGCAGTTGACGCGACAGCGCGATGTGATGCGAACCGTGATCGACAACTTTCCCGGCGGCATCTCGCTGTGCGATGCCGATCTGCGCTTCACCACCTACAACGACCAGTTCAGGGTGATGCTTGATTTTCCGCCGACCCTGTTCGAAAAGGGCTGGGCAGATTTTGAAGAGCTGATTCGTTTCAATGCTTGCCGGGGCGAATACGGCCCCGGCGATCTGGAACAACAGGTGCACGCCGCCGTCACCCGCGCCCGCCACTTCGAGGCGCACCGCATGGAGCGCTTGCGCCCCAACGGCACCTAGCTCGATATTCGCGGTACGCCAATCCCCAGCGGCGGCTTTGTCACCAGCTACATCGACATCACCGAAGGCAAGCAGGCCGCACAGTACGAACAGTTTTACCGGCAAACGCTGGAGCTGCTGGTCAATGGCGAGCCCTTGCCCAGCATTCTGCTGGCGATTGTTCGCGGTGTCGAGCACATTCACCCTGCGATGCTGTGCAGCATCTTGCAGCTTGACCGTGAGGGCCTCAAGCTCGGCCAGGGTGTGGCACCGAGCCTGCCCGATGCCTACAACGCGGCCATCGACGGTCTGGCCATTGGCATGGGCGTGGATTCATGCGGCACGGCGGCCTTTACCGGCGCACGCGTGGTCGTTGAAGATATTGCCACCCATCCTTATTGGGAAGCCTACCGGACGCTGGCCACCCAGTACGGACTGGGGGCCTGCTGGTCGCAGCCGATCAAATCATCCACCGGACTGGTACTGGGCACGTTTGCGATTTATCACCGTCACGCCAATACGCCGGTGCCCTCTGACATTGCGCTGATCGAGCAATCGGCACAACTCGCCAGCATTGCCATTGAGCGCAGTCTGGTTGCAAAAACAATAAGCGAGCATGAAGAGCACTTCAAGCTGCTGACCGAAGATGTAGCCGATGTGGTCTGGAAAGCCGACAGCAAGCTGTTCATTACCTACATCAGCCCGGTTGATCAGCGTCTGCGCGGCTACCGGGCAGACGAGGTGCTGGGCCGGCACATGTTTGAAATGTTGACCGAAGAGGGTATTGCGACCGTTCTAAAGATAACGGCCCAAAGACGACAGGCTGAACTGGAGGGCAAACCGGATGAATCCATGACCTTCGAGGTGCAGCATCGCTGCAAGGATGGGCGACTGCTGTGGGGCGAGGTGCAATCCAGACCGGTGCGCGATGCCGATGGTGTCATTACCGGCTACCACGGCATCACCCGCGAAACCACCGAGCGCCGACAGCTCGAAGATCAGGTGCGTCAACTGGCGTTTTATGACCCGCTGACGCAACTGCCAAACCGGCGCCTGCTGGGCGACCGATTGGGCCAATCGATGGCAGCCAGCCAGCGCAAGGATGGCCACTGTGCGCTGATGGTGCTTGATCTGGACAACTTCAAGCCGCTCAATGAC
>CAIQOO010000162.1 GCA_903873485.1 uncultured beta proteobacterium
AGGGCTAGAGGCCAATGGCACTGACTTAAGAGGTTCCCGTTCGGGCTGAGCTTGTCGAAGCCTTCGAGAACCCTTCGACAAGCTCAGGGCGAACGGGAGAATTTGGCAAGCAATTGTGCTTAAGTCAGTGCCATTGGGGCTAGAGGCCTATTTGGCATACATAAATCAGGCCGCCTGCGCGACTTGCGCGACCAACCTATCCGCTTGTTGCTGCGAGAACGCCTAGCCCGCGTGCGGAGTTGGGATGCTTAAGAAGAGAAATGCCGGCCATCCGGTGGATGTGAAAAAGCCCGCCGAGAGCGGGCTTTTTGCGGGAAACGCGAAAAAAACTTACTGCGAAGCTTTTTTTGCGGGTTTCTTGGATTTTCTTTTCTTGGCCATGATAAATCTCCTAATGTTGAACGACTTTGCCTTACCGATATCAGACCAGAATCTGAACCGATGCCTGCCAGTTGCCTTTTGGGACAATGTTCCAATCAGCAACAGGTCTGACTATAACGAGTGCTACTCCGGCTGGGTTGACAGCTTTTTGCAAGATAGTTGGCACCGATCAGTCTTTTTTTTGCCAATGAACATCCGACCGCAAACCTCATCCGCCCCCGAACCCTACCGGCAGCGCGATTTCCTGCGCTTCATGATCTGTCAGCCGTTCTTTGTGATGCTGGGTTTTCTGGTGGTCGAAGCGGCGCTGGCAGCGGCGACCACCGCCTTGATCATCCAGGCCGGTCACGATGTGGCGCAGGAACTGTTCCTGATCACTGATTTTGTCTGGATCGTCGTGGTGCAGTCGGCCTCTTATGTGGTGGGTGCCACCAGTTGGGTGTTTGCCGAGCGCGCCGGGTTTGGTGCCTTTGGCCGCTACATGATGCGTTTTGCCCGCGACAACAAGCACCAGGCAGCGCTGCTGGGGGACAAGGGGCAGCGCGAAATCGTTGAGCCGTTTCTGACCAATGAGGTGTTTCACATTTTGTTTGAACTGATTTATGAGCTGGAAGCCGACCTGAAGCTGTTTTTTGGTCTGGTGTTTAACTCGGCGGTGCTGGGTTATGCGATTGATGCCGGCCTGCCACTGGTCTATTGCCTGGTGTTTGCGCTGTTGCTCGCGCTGCAGTGGCTGGTGCGCAAGCCGGTGGCTCGGGCCTACCTGAGCCACCAGCGCGCCACCAACCGCATGACGGCACACACCTACACCGCCTGGGACAACATCTACAGCGGCAACCGCTACAACTTTCGCCTGTGGCATGGCGGTTTCAAGCAGCGCCTGCGGGCGGCGCTGGCAGCGCAGATCCGCGCCATTCTGGCCCGCGAGGGGCTGGCCACCATCAGCGGTATCGTGGCGCTGGCGATTGTGTTTGCCTACCTGGCGATGGTGGCGGCCCGGGATGTCAGCGACACCGGCTTGCTGATCGCAATGGCTGCCACGCTGCCGCGCCAGATTGACCTGGCGAGCAATGTTTATGGGCTGGCCTCGGGCTGGAACGACCTGCTGGCGGTCTGGACCCGCATCGGCGGCGCTTGCAACGCCATGCGGCCGCAGCCTGATGCGCAGTTTGTGGCACGCATCCGGTTTGATCAATTGCTGTTGAGCCGAGACGGGCAAGCACAGTGCTGCGCCAGCCTGGACGATGTGCTGGGCCTGGTCAGGGGCGTCGGTGCCGCACGTTTTCTGGTGCGCGGCGGCAACGGGTCGGGCAAATCGACCTTGCTGGCAGCTCTCAAGACCCGGCTCGGGCCGCTGGCGTTTTATTGGCCGACCGCTGACAAGCTGGCGTTTTCTTTTGATGCAGCACAGTCGGCCAGCGATGCAGAAGAGGTGGATTTGGCCAGTGATGAGGATGAAGCCGGTGACGAAGCCTGGCGCAGCGGTTTTTCTTCTGGCGAGCGCCAGCTCAAAGCCCTGCGCGAGATCGCCGACCATACCCAGGCTCAGGTGTATCTGCTAGACGAATGGGATGCCAACCTCGATGCAGCAAACCGCGTTGAAGCCGAGAGCCTGGTTCTTGCATTGGCAGCCCGCGCGGTGGTGGTGGAGATTTCCCATCGCGACCGGGTTTGAGCTTTTTCCGGCGCTCGGCATGACACTTTGACCGGCTCAACCGCTTGTCGTCACCACCAGCGTGCCGGTCAGCCGGGCTTTTAGGGCCGACTGCAACCGGGTATCCCAATCACCATGGCCCACTCTTGGGTTGCCATTTTTAGTGCTAAATCAGGCTCTAGCCCTTATCCAGCAAGCGCTGCAAGCTATGTAAAATATAGCAAATAAATCACCGCCATGAAAAAAGCCCACGCTGCAGCGCAGCGTGGGCTTTTCAAGGCAAAGAAAGCGGGTACTTATTTGGCCAGCACGCGCACCATTTCAAGGCACTTGTTGGAGTAACCCCACTCGTTGTCATACCAGCTCACCAGCTTGACAAAGGTGCCGTCAAGCGCAATGCTGGCATCGGCATCAAAGATCGAGGTGCGCGGATCGCTGCGGAAGTCGGTGGCCACCACCTTGTCTTCGGTGTAACCGAGCACGCCCTTCATGGCGCCTTCGCTTTGGGCCTTCATTTCGGCACAAATTTCAGCCAGGGTGGCTGGCGAATTGAGTTCAACTGTCAGGTCAACCACCGACACGTCACTGGTGGGCACCCGAAATGCCATGCCGGTGAGCTTTTTGTTGAGCTCGGGAATCACCACGCCGACAGCCTTGGCGGCGCCAGTGCTGGAAGGGATGATGTTTTCCAGAATGCCGCGGCCGCCGCGCCAGTCTTTGTTGCTCGGGCCGTCAACCGTCTTTTGCGTGGCGGTGGCGGCATGCACCGTGGTCATCAGGCCGCGCTTGATGCCCCATTTGTCATTGACCACCTTGGCAATCGGGGCCAGGCAGTTGGTGGTGCAAGAGGCATTGCTGATGATGGTCTGGCCGGCGTAGGTTTTGTCATTCACGCCAAACACAAACATCGGGGTGTCGTCTTTCGACGGTGCCGAGAAAATGACTTTCTTGGCACCGGCCGTGATGTGCTTTTGGCCACCGGCCTTGTCCAGAAAAATCCCGGTGGATTCAATGACGATGTCGGCGCCGACTTCGTCCCACTTGAGTTCAGCCGGGTCTTTGACGGCGGTCAGGCGAATCTTTTTGCCATTGACAATCAGGGTGCTGCCTTCTACCGACACTTCGCCCTTGAAACGGCCATGCACCGAGTCGTATTTCAGCATGTAAGCCAGGTATTCGGGTTCCAGCAAATCGTTAATGGCAACCACTTCAATGTCGCTGAAGCTCTGCAGGGCAGAGCGCAACACGTTGCGTCCGATGCGGCCAAAGCCGTTGATACCAATCTTTATCGTCATACTTTTTTCTCCAGAAGTTACAAAAAAACAAACCACTTGTCTCACACAGGCGCTACTGTATCAGCCCTCTGAATCAGTTCGGTTGCCAAAACAACAACAGCATCGCCGTTATCGCAGTTCGACCGCCTGGCGCAGCCCTTGTTTCAGCCGGCACTTCCGTGCGGCATGGTGCGCAAGCGCTGCTGCCAGGAGGTGAACAAGCTGAAACTGCCGCCGATTCTAATTGGGCAAGCGGTGCTGCAGACTGACTCCGGGCAGGTGTTGCCGACAAGCATTGCCAGTGCCGGTTTGGGCTATGCTTGATGCCTTGTTGCCACCACTGCCTTGTTGCCATGAGACTGCTTTTTTCTCCGTTGCACCTGCCCTTGCCGCGCGCCGGGCCGCCGTGGCCCAGCCGCCGGGTGGTGGCCTTGATGTACCCAGGCCTGTCGGACGAGACCGCATGCAAGGCCTGCACCTGACCGCCGACCTGTACCGCTGCGCTTGCCCGGCGCACTGGCTCACCGATGCCGATTTGCTGGGCGCACGCTGCCTTGAGGCCGTGGCCAACGCCGGTCTGCAAGCGGTGGCGCAACTGGTTCATGCCTTTCCGGCCACCGTGCACGGGCCTGGCGGCGTGACCGCTACCGTGCTGCTGGCCGAATCGCATTTGTGCATTCACACCTGGCCCGAGCAAGGGGCCGTCACGCTGGATGTGTATGTCTGCAATTTTGCTGCCGATCATTCCGCCAGGGCGCAAACCCTGATGAACGAAATGACCGGGCTGTTTGCGCCAGCGCGGGTGGAAAGAAACTTTTTTTTGCGCGGCAACATGGCAGCGCGCGGCGACTCAGTCGAGGTTTAGCCGCACATCTTCGCGCACCATGCGCGCCAACTCGTCGGCGGCAACCGCCGGGCTGAACAGAAAACCCTGCATCTGGTCACAGCCCAGTGCGCGCAAAAAGTGCATTTGCGCCTTGGTTTCAACCCCTTCGGCGACGATTTCCTGGCGCAACTGCTGGGCCATGGTGACGATTGCCCGGGCAATGGCGCAGTCGTTGTCATCGCCCGGAATGCCCACCACAAAAGACCGGTCGATCTTGAGCGCCGTGATCGGAAACCGTTTCAGGTAGGCCAGACTCGAATAACCGGTGCCAAAGTCGTCCATCGACAAGACCAGCCCCATCGCCACCAGATCGTTCATGATCTGCACCACGCCATCGGTGCCGCGCACCAGCAGGCTTTCGGTAATTTCTAGTTGCAGACAGGCCGCCGGCAGGCCGTGACGGTCCAGCGCCGCGCCAATACGCACAGGCAGCAACTGGTCAAACTGGCGGGCTGAAATGTTCACCGACACCACCGGCATGTCGGTGCCGGCCAGTTTCCAGCGCCGGATCTGTCGGCAGGTTTCTTCCAGCACCCAGTCGCCAATGTCAAGAATCAGGCCGGTTTCTTCGGCCATCGGAATGAAAAAGGCCGGGGAAATCATGCCTTTTTCAGGATGCATCCAGCGAATCAGGGCTTCGGCACCGACGATGCGTCCATTGCGGAGACTCACCTTGGGCTGAAAGTGCAGCAGCAGTTGTTCGGCCGCCAGCGCCTGCCGCAACTCGCCTTCGAGCTGCCAGCGCTCTTTGGCGCGCTGGTTCATCTCGGGGCTGTAAAGCAGGTAGCCTGACTCGCCTTCGGCCTTGAGCCGCTTGACTGCGACATCGGCAAACTGCAGCAAGGTGATGGTGTCCATGCCGTCCTCGGGAAATACCGAGATGCCAATGCTGGCCCCGACATGCAGCACGATCGACTCGATGACAAAGCCGGGCTTCAGGGTTGCCAGCAGCTTTTGCGCCACGATGCCGCTGTGCTCGCGTTTTTGCACGCTCAGCAAGGCCACTACAAACTCATCGGCCGCAGTTCGGGCCAGCACGTCTTCGTCGCGCAGGGTTTGCCGAAAGCGCTTGGCCACCTGACGCAGCAATTCGTCGCCAATTTCATGGCCAAAAGTCTCGTTGACGGTGTCAAATCGCCTCAAATCAATCGTCAAAATGGCGCCACAACCCTCGTTGCGGCGTGCTGCAGCCAGCCCCTGATCGACCAGTTGATGAAAATGCGCCCGGTTGGGCAGGCCGGTCAGGCTGTCGAAGTTGGTCAAACGCTGCATGCGCGCTTCGGTTTCCCGCAGCACGCTGATGTCTGAAAAAATTGAAAACGCATGGGTCACCAGGCCGGCTTCGTTGCGCACCACGCTGATCGACACCGACTGCGGAAACAACTCGCCGCTTTTGCGCTTGCCGACGATTTCCCCTTGCCACGGCCCGGAACCCTGCATGGCCGCGAGCACCCGCCCCCGAAAATCGGCATCGTGCACGCCAGAGCGCAGCAAATCGGTGGTCTGGCCCACCGCTTCGTGCGGCAAATAACCGGTGATGCTGGTGAAAGCCGCATTCACCGACACGATCCGCTCGTGAATATCGGTGATCAAGATGCCTTGGTCGCTGTCTTCAATGATGCTCGCATGCAGCCGCTGCCGGTCTAGCGGCGCCAGCGTCTGGGTGACTTCGGACAACTGTGCCACCAGCCCGAGCGGCTGCTGCTCATCGTCGCGCAGCAAGGATATGGTCAAAACCGCCTTGAAGTTCTCGCCCGATTTCTTGCGCCGCCAGACCTCCATCACGGCATCGCCTTGCTCAGGCAAAATTTCGGCTAATTGGGTTTCGCCGTCACCGGCTTCGTCGGCATACAAAAACAGCACATGCTGTCCAATCGCTTCTTGCGGCGTGTAGCCAAACAACTGCTCGGCACCCTGGTTCCAACTGGTCAGGTAGCCCATCATGTCCAGCGTCATGATGGGAACCTTCAACTGCTCCAGGATTCGCCAGGCGTGCTGCCGAAATGCGTCAGTCATGGCCACCACCCTTGACCTCCCGGGCGATGTCGAGCATCCACTGACAAGCCGCCAGATTGGCCAGCGTGAATTGCGCCGGCGTCAATTGCAGCCCGGTCAGCAAACCCGCAGCACCTGCCATATCGCCCTGCTCGGCCTGCTCGAGCAATTGCAGCAGGCAGCCGAAGTCGCCCTGATGGCTGATGACGGCATCGACCAGCACTTCGCTGAGTTGCAGCGGCTTGATCAGGTCGGCAAGCGACATGCCAAACAAGACACCCAGCATGGAGAACATGCCGGCCATGAAAGCCAGATCCTGATCGGCACGGTCTTGCCCCCGGTCCTTGGCCAGCAGTTCCATGGTGCGGGCGCGCACCACCACCTTGGCCAACAGCATCGGCGCGCGGTGGTCGTCCGAGCGGGCCGCGAACAACATCAAATTGAGCCAGCGCCGCAATTGATTGCGTCCCAGAATCAGGATGGCTTGCGAAAAACTGGTGATGCGGCGGGTCATGCCCATGCCCAACGAATTGACCAGCCGCAGCAAGTGGTAAGACAGCGTCGGGTCTTGCCGCAACACCGCTTCAATATCGCGCGTCTCGGCATCGGCCATGACCAGTTGCAGCAGCTTGAGTGCCAGCGTTCGCGATGCCGTCTGCGCGCTGCTGGGACGTTGTGGCGGCGCCAGCATCCAGTGGCCGTCGAGCCATTGGGCGGTCGCTGGCAGCACCGGCTTGAGTTGTTCATCAGCATGGTGAATGGCTGATTTTGCCGTCACTACACAACCTGCCGCCAGCAGGCCAGCCAGCAACTCTGGCGGCAGGCCGGGGGCCTGCTCGGCGGCAATCAGGCAGGGCAGGCCGGCCACCAATGCGGCAAAGTCGGTCTGCGTGGCCAGAGCCGACAAGGCCTCCAGCGAATCGGCTTCAAACACCAGCCGGGCGGCGCCGGGCATCAGCTTGCGGTCGGCCAAAAGATGGAAAAACACTGGCAAAGACGTGGAATTCATGAGCACCTTCTGGCAATTAGGACTGAATATGGATGTTACCCGCAGAGCCTGGATGCGTGCAGCCTTTTCCTGCACGCTGCGCCAAATGGCTCAGTCGCAATTGCGAACCCTGAATTCAACCCGGCGGTCCAGCGCGTCGCGCAGATCATCGGTACCGGAACCGATCAGGTTTTCTCGGAAACCCATGCCAACCGATTGCAATCGCCCGGCCAGTGTCGGCACCAGTAGCTCCAGCTTGCGCTGAATGCCGGTGGCACGCATCAGGGACAGCCGTTCGTTGACCGGCTCGGAGCCGGTGCGGCTGGAATGGCCCAGCACGGTGACGCAATGCTGGGTGTTGGCCATTTCCCGGGCCAGCACACGCAGCCACATTTCATAGGGTCCGGTGATCGTGGGATCCGCCAAAAAGTCGGTGGAGGCCGGCTTGAACAAGAACTTGAACGACAGGCTGTTGGCGCTCAGCCCGAGCGCCACGATACGGCCAAACGCCTGTTCTGCCGCCTCGGCGCGGCCCAACTGCTTGTTGGTCAGGTACAGGCCATTGAAAACCCGCAGTTGTTTGCCGTCCGGTCGCGCCACGGCAGTTTCATACACGCGCAGTGATTCGTCGAACTGGCCCGCATCATAAAGCCGCGCGCCTTCGGAAATCAATGCCGATACGGTCAGGCTGGAGACGTAAATGGCATCGGCTTCAGAGCCGGTTTTGGCCTGCGCGGTGCGAATTTGCCCGTCAACGATGCGGTCGCGCACCAGCGACGGACTGTCTTGGTAAAAATTGGTCGGCGTTGCGTCAACATCGGCGGCCGTGGCGTTGGCAGCGGCCTGCGCCAGCACAAACCCGGAGCGCAAATCGGTCAGCGAGATGTTGATGCGATAGCGGGCCTGTGTTTCAGCACCCTGGGATGTCAGCGGCGTGAGCGTGGCAGCCAGCAAATAGCGCTCATTGGTCAAACCCTTGCCCGGCTGGAGTGAAACCGGTATCGGAACCACCTCAAACTGGGGAAAGCGGGCTTTGGCACGCAGCAGCAGGCGCGAATCCAGAAACCGGGTGCCGACGGTTTGCTGGCCGGTCTGGCTGTCAAGCGCCACATCGACGACAAACTTGCTGCGGGCTACCGGCTTGTCCTTTTGCAGCACCGACTCAACCAGGGACTTCTCTGGCGGCTGAAAATCTGGCAGACGCTGGGCTTGCGACAACAGGTCATCAACCGCAAAATTTATCGCTGCATCAAAGGCCACGGTCGCCGAGGGCGCCTGCAAGCGTTGTGGCGGTGGCGGCGGTGGCGCGGCGCAGGCCACCAGAACCAGCACCACTGCGGCGATCCAGGCGCGCCGACTTCTCCAAAACAAACCGCGATCACGCCGGACGGGCTGCGCGAACAAACTTGATTTCATTGACATTTGGACACCATTTCCTGTTGCTCTGCTGCCGATAAGGGTTCACCCGAACCCGCTTTTTCAAGAATCCGCATGCAGCGAGCACTAAATATAGCTGTTTTGGGCTGCGGTCTGGGCGGCTCTGGCCGGACGGCGGGTGGCGGACCGGCTTTGCCGACATGGACCGCAGCCGGTGCGGCAGGTGGCGCTGGTCGTGGCAGGTTTTTCGGCGGGGGGGTCACGGGGGCCGGTGGCCGCCCAGGAAGCCGCTGCGGCAGGTGATCGGCAGCCAGCGGTCGGCTGGCGGCAGCGTCCGGCGTTGGCGTTGGCGTTGGCGTTGGCGTTGGCGTTGGCGTTGGCGTTGGCGTTGGCGTTGGCGTTGGCAGGGCGACAGAGGCAGGTGGTTTTTTGTCGGCTTTGTGTCTTGCCGCTTGCGACAATACCCAAGTCAATGTCAACAGGGCCAAACCCAGCAGCATGGTCGCCATCATCGTGGGCTTGAGGGCAGAGATGCGATTTGGCCAGGGCGATTTGGCCGCCATCCAGGATGCGGTGGAATTGCTCAGCCACAAATAGAGCACCCCCAGCACAACCGACAGCAGCATCAATCCAAGCCCGACAGGCTCCAGAACGGGCAGCAGGTGGACTATCTTTTCCAAGCAATCAACCTCCATCGTGACGGATAACGCGCGACAGGCCAGCCGCGCGATCCTGTTGCATCGGACGTTTGCCTTGACGCGGCCCGGCGGTTGGCCATGCAGGCGCCCCTGTTGTTCATCTGGCCGTAGCAGGCAGCAAGAAACCCGGCGCACAGGGCAAGCACCGCAGCGCGGATGTCCTGCTGCTGGTCGGGTGTGGTTTTGATCATGATTGGGGTGTCGGGATAAGTGCAGCGCAGGCCGAATGGCAGCAACGCATTTTGCCCGCCTTTGTGGGCCGGGGCGCTGGTTCAGTTGAATGAGGTACTGCTAAATTTCATGCTGCGTGGCTGAAACCAAAGTGGACCCCGGTTTTAGGACAAAAATTTAAGTTGTCCTCACCACCAGGCAAACCCGAGATCATGAGTGAAACAAAGACCCGTAAAGTACACACGCCAGAGTACAAAGCCAAAGTAGCGCTGCAAGCCTTGCGCAGCGACAAGATCATCAACCAGATGGCCAAGCACTTTAGCTCATGGCTGGGGTTGAGTCCGGGCACCAAGATCAGCGGGGGCAAGGTACTGTCAAGCAAGACCAAGCGCTCGTTCAATCGGGTGCGCCAAGTGTTGAAGATGGCGGCGATGAGCTTGTCACGCTGCGACTTGTGCTCTGGGAGCGTTCTACCGGCGACTGTGCGCACGCATGGTGTACTTCATGCTGACTCGGGGCGAAGAGTTCGTCGATCAAGGGCAGCAACGCTACGAAGAGGAGCAGCATGCGGGCAAAGCCGGGCGAGAAAATTCCGCATTCAACAGTTATCCGACAGACTGCTAGTGTTTACGCTAAGTCACCTTTTTATTGCACACAAATGCCCCTCGTTGATGTAAGGTCTAGCCTATTATGGTCAGGTTTGCTGTTGAGAATGGACGGTGCGTTTGATGACAGGGATTGGTAATTGAAGACGCGCGAATCGACGAAAACAAGGCTATTTTTAGACATGGCGAAGCGCTGCCGGTGGCAGTCCAGGTAGGTTGACGATAGGTTTGACAAGGTTTCTCGCACATCAACAACGCTTGATGTGCACCTCCCCCGGAAACGCAACTTGGTGGGTCATTTGCCAGCATCTGCGACTGGTCAATTGGTCTGCCGGACAGTGTAAGCGCCAAAGCGCGCCATTTGAAAATAAAAGCCCGGCAATTTCATCAAGGGGATGGCTTGGCGGATTTTTCGCTGCACTCGGGCATTGCGCTGATTTGAATCTGGATTTTGCAGCGCGCCGGGTGGCATCAAGTGGCCTGAAGCGGCAGGCTGATCGACCGCATATAGCTATGTTTTATATAGCTTGTAGCGCTTATCCCATAAGGGCTAGAGGCCGATTTCATTGATAATTCTTGGTCTGCATTGACATGGCACCGCAGGATCATCCAGGCCGCTGCCCGATGTTGCGTTTTGCCGTGTCAATGCAAAGCTTTGATCCATCGTTGTAGCTTGTGACTTCAGAAATGAAGAGTCACGTTACGTCTTTGAAACGGTCGATAAACTGCTTGATGCCTTTCAACGTGATATAGAAAGGATCAAGCGTGAAGACAATCACTCTTGATGTTCGCCCAGCTTCAGAATCGATGGCTGATTTCGCTCAAGCCTGGAAGACAGGAAAAAGCCAGCGGCCTGACCGAATTTCATTTGCCAGTCCGGAGTTGCTTTGGAAAGTCCGCCTGATGCGGCGAGTGTGGTCCAGGCATTCGCTCAACTGGACGCCTTGTGCCGATTGGCTCGCCGCAAAGCGGCTGCAATGATCTGGAACCGTTTAGATCAGTGCCATTGGGATGTGACATGTGACCCCAATTCTGTCGAGCATGAATCGGGCGGATCGAGGTTGCTGGCGGCAGCAGCATCGCCAGCAGGCTGGCCCGACCGCAGCAGGGGCCAAGCGCCTGGCTAAACGGTAAAGCCCCAGATGCCGCTCTTGCGGGCATATTGCGGAAATTCCGCGTCATGCTCGGATTCGAGTTTTTGGAGTGCAAAGAAAATATCGGCCGAGAAGCCGGCCCGGTGCATTTCTCGCTTGTCTTGCTGCAAATTGTCGATCACCTGGATGAAATCAGCTTTGCCCCAAGCTGACTTGAGTTGCGCCCCAACATGGGGAAATGCCCCGGTTATCACTTGAAAATGTGTGCTGTATTCAATCATTAGCGTCTCCATCCATTCGCCGGATATTGTGAACCAGTTTGGCAGACCAAGACTGCTGCCGTCACGCCTGGCATTGGCGGGCGGGCGCTGCGGACAACACATCCGGCCAGCGTGGACAATGGCGCAGTGAATGCAACCTTTATCAGGCAATCAATCGGCCAACCGGCGTGGGATGCGGCAGCGCTTGAATTGCAAGGCAGAACCATGTCGCCTGATGTGGTCAGCGCAGGGCTTACCCTGGCCGAGCAGGTAGCGTTCTACACCTGGACGCTTGACACCTCAAAAGGGCCGTGGTTTTCCAGAATCAACCGGGTGCTGCGCATGGGCGACACCGACAGCGCCGAATTTGAAACCGTCTGGCCGCTGGTTTTGAGCATGCGATCAGCGCTTCATAAACTACCGCCTTATGTCGGAGAGGTTTACCGTAGCATCAAAGAAAGCGGCATGAGCGCGGATCAACTGGATTGGTTCAAGTGAGCATGATCACCTGGCCGAAGCCACCGCCTTTGCGATTCGCATTGATGTGGCGGAAGATCTGACCCGGCTGGCCTCGCATCTGGACGAACTTGACCGACTGGTCGAAAAAGGCGGCGAGATCGGCAAACGCCTCGATTTCCTGATCCAGGAACTGCACCGCGAAGCCAATACGCTGGGTTCCAAGTCTGCCGCGCTGGAGCTCACGCGCATCTCGGTCGATATGAAGGTGCTG
>CAIQOO010000163.1 GCA_903873485.1 uncultured beta proteobacterium
CCCATTTCAAGCTCGACGTAGGTCTTGATCACGTCGGCATCCATGGCCGTCAGCACCACGTCGCAGGTCAGCCCGGCGGCGGCAAACGCCGCGTCAATGTGGGCCCGCCCGGTGTAGCCCAGTTCGTAGGTGATCAAGGGAAACGCTGCCAGGTCTTGCAGGGTCACCGGTCCGGCCAGCGCCAGCAGCGGGTGACCGGGCGGCACCACAATGCTGTGCGTCCAGCGGTAGCAAGGCAAGGTCACAAGCTGCTCAAAATTGGCCAGCGCTTCAGTGGCTACCCCCATGTCCGCCTCGCCAGACAACAACATTTCTGCCACCTGCTTGGGCGACCCTTGATGCAGGTGCAGGGCGACCCGGGGGTAACGCTGGCGAAAATCTTTCACCACATGGGGCAAGGCGTAGCGCGCCTGCGAGTGGGTGGCCGCAATCGACAGCCGACCGTCTTCGCGGCTTTGCAGTTCGTGACTGGCTCGCTTGATGTTGTCGGCCTCTTGCAGCATCCGCTCGACAAAGGGCATCAGCGCCAGACCTGGCGGCGTCAGCCCGGTCAGACGTTTGCCGGTGCGCACAAAAATCTCAATCCCCAGCTCATCTTCGAGTTCTCGCACCTGACGGCTGACTCCCGGCTGAGAGGTGTGCAGCATGGCCGCCACCTCGGTCAGGTTGAAGCCGCAGCGCACCGCTTCACGGATCGATTTGAGTTGCTGGAAGTTCATGGATGAATGGGCTTGCAAGAATGGAAAAACATAACACTTTGCTTTAATAGTTATAGCTGTCAGCGCTTGATGGATAAGGGCTAGAGCACAAAAAGACCATTAAATCTTGAACCAGAGCGAGGGCTTCCATGCCGCTTGCGGAAAGGGAGGCAGCCCGCATCTTTTTATCTCCGGGCTGGCCTGATCGGCATCAGCCAATCGGCGCGTGATATTTTGCTCATTTACGGGTGTAAATCTGATCGAAATAAGCCCCATCGGCAAAATGCTCCTTGGCGGCCTTGGTCCAGCCACCAAAAGCCTCGTCGATGGTGAACAGCTTGATGTTGGGCAACTGCTTGACATACTTGGCCTGGAATTTCTCGGAAATCGGGCGGTAGAAGTTCTTGCCAGCAATGTCCTGACCTGCGTCGCTATAGAGGTATTCGAGGTAGGCGGTGGCGACAGCGCGGGTGCCTTTCTTGTCGACATTCTTGTCCACCACAGTGACTGGCGGCTCGGCCAGAATGCTCAAGGACGGATAAATGATGTCCACCTTGCCGCCAAATTCCTTCTCCAGCAGGTGCGCCTCGTTTTCCCAACTGATGAACACATCGCCCTGGCCACGCTGGGCAAAGGTGATGGAGGATCCCCTTGCGCCGCTGTCGAGCACCGGCACGTTGGCGTACAGCTTGGCAACAAAGTCCTTGGCTTGTGCGTCACCACCGAGCTTGCGCTTGGCAAACTCCCAGGCGGCCAGATAGTTCCAGCGAGCGCCGCCCGAGGTTTTGGGATTGGGGGTGATGATGCTGACACCGGGCTTGATCAGGTCGTCCCAGTCCTTGATGCCCTTCGGGTTGCCCTGGCGCACCACCAATACGATGGTGGAGGTGTAGGGTGACGAATTGTGCGGCAGGCGTTTTTGCCAATCTGCCGGAATCCAGCCACCATTCTTGTGGATGGCATCGATGTCGCCGGCCAGCGCCAGTGTCACCACATCGGCTTGCAGCCCGTCAATCACCCCGCGTGCCTGCTTGCCCGAGCCGCCGTGCGATTGCTTGATGATCACCTCCTGCCCGGTTTTGGCCTTCCAGTGTTTGGCAAAGGCGCTGTTGAACTCGGCATAAAGTTCGCGCGTCGGGTCATAAGACACATTGAGCAGGGTGATGGCTTGCTGGGCGCTGCTGGCAAAAGCGCTGGCTGCCAGCATGGCGGCAGCGGCGATGTTGAAAAGGCGACGATTGCTTGTCATGGTTAAGTCCTCAGAATTCATTGCGTCAGTGCAATGACCAGGATTCTGGGTGATAAGCGTTAAAACTGGAACGAATGAATTCTTATTTCAATATAAGCAAATCGTCTAACAAAAGCTCCGATGGCAAAAACAGCCGATATCAGCCAACACGCTGCACAAACAGCGTGTGAGCTGGCTGATGCTGCCGGGCTGGACGCATTAACCCAAATGCTGCCCGACAATGCCGGCCAGTTCCAGCATGCTGATTTGCGGTTTGCCAAACACCGCTTGCAGCCTGGCATCGGCGTTGATGACGCGCTTGTCGGCGGCATCTTGCAAGTTGTTGGACTTGATGTAGTCCCACAGTTGCTTGATGACTTGGGCGCGGGTGACCGGCGTTGGCCCAATCACCGCCGCCAGCGCCGCGCTTGGGGTGGCGCCGGCGCCAGCCACAGCGGCTTTGCGCGGGGTCTTGACGGCGGCTTGTTTGGCCGCTGTCTTGACTGGGGTTTTTGTCGCCGCCGCTTTCGCAGTGGCTGGGGTTTTTATGCCTTTTAGGCCTGTAGCCCTTGTCCCGTCTGCGCTGCCAGCTATTGATTTTGAAGCGACTGGGGTTTTTTCCGGGGCTGCCTCGGCGGTCTTGCGCGGCGGATATTTGCTTGGCGCGAATTCAAAATTGACCTTGCCCGCCGTGGCATCCCAGGCCAGCATGGCCTTGAAGGCGCGCCGGGTACGCATTGAGACGAATTTCTCAAGCAGGTCGGTTTTGCCGGTGGTCAGCAGCTTGTGCATCTGGGCACGCTCGATCGGCTGCTGCAAGATGATCTGGCCGCTTTTGAAATCGCATCCCGGTATTGGCTGGCCCCTGGTGGGCACGGATTTTTCGCAGACATAGTTTTTGCCATGTTCAAAAATGGCGGCACCGCACTTGGGGCAAGGCCCGAGTGTTTGCTGCGCTGAAAAATCGACCGGTTCGCCGGATTCTTCGCCCGCTTTATCGTCGCCAAAGTCAAATTCGAGCTTGTAATTTTTGCTTTCTTCATCAAACTTGATGAGCATTTCGGCGCTGAACGGCCAGCCCGCCTTGGAGCGAAAGCCATTGAGCGGGCCAATTTTGCGGTCGCGCAAAAACTGCTCGACTTCAGTTGGCTCAAAAGTGCGCCCGGCCGGCGTCTTGCCGAATGAAAAACCACAACCGTCACTGTGGCCATCGGCCCCGGTGCAGGTGTAGCGGCGGTAGTTTTCGCGGACGATGCCGCCGCAATTCGGGCAGGGTGCGGCCAAGGTGACGTAATCGCCGGGCACGCTGTCACGGTCGTACTCCTTGGCCTTTTTGACGATGCGCTCGGTCATGACGGCAATCTCGGCCATGAAGGTATCGCGTTTGAGTTTGCCCTGCTCCATCTGGTTGAGCTTGTATTCCCACTCGCCGGTGAGTTCGGCCTTGGAGAGTTCTTCCACGCCAATGCCGCGCAGCAGCGTCATCAACTGGAACGCCTTGGCGGTGGGAATCAGCTCGCGGCCTTCGCGCAGCATATAGACCTCGGAGATCAGGCCTTCGATGATGCTGGAGCGGGTGGCCGGGGTGCCCAGGCCTTTTTCCTGCATGGCTTCGCGCAGTTCGTCGTCTTCGACGGTTTTGCCGGCACCTTCCATGGCGCCGAGCAGGGTGGCTTCGGAATAGCGCGCCGGCGGGCGGGTTTTCAGGGCTTTGGGATCGACCGATTTGACGTTCACCAGCTCGCCAGGGGCCACCGGCACCAGGTTGCCAGCGCTCTTGTCGCCATTTTCGGGCTGCTCGGCGGCGGCTTCCTTGCCGTAGATGGCCAGCCAGCCCGGCTTGACCAAGACCTTGCCCTCGGTCTTGAAGCTATGGCCGACTGCATTGCTGATGCGGGTGGTGATCAAAAATTCTGCCGCCGGGAAAAAAACCGCCATGAAGCGGCGCACCACCAGGTCATAAATTTTTTGTTCGGTCTCGCTCAGCCCGCTGGGCGCTTGCAGCGTCGGGATGATGGCAAAGTGGTCGCTGACCTTGGCGTTGTCAAAAACCCGTTTGGCCGGCTTGATGTAGTTGCCCTTGAGTGCCGTCAGCGCGTGCGGTGCCAGATGCGGCATGCCGCTGTTTGACAGCATCTCGAAGGTCTGTTTGACCACCGGCAGATAGTCTTCGGGCAGCGCGCGCGAGTCGGTGCGCGGGTAGGTCAGGGCCTTGTGGCGCTCGTACAGGCTTTGTGCAATCGACAGCGTGGTTTTGGCAGAAAAGCCAAACTTGCCATTGGCCTCGCGCTGCAGGCTGGTCAAATCAAACAGCAGCGGCGACATCTGGGTGGCGGGCTTGCTTTCTTCGGTCACGCTGGCTTTTTTGCCGCGCACGGCAGCGGCGATCGCCTCGGCCTGGGCTTGCGTCCAGACCCGGTCGGCCTTGAGTTCGGGGTCTGCCTCGGCATGGCCTGCAGCCGCATTGGCGGCATTGGCGCTGGCGCGTTTGAACTTCGGGTCAAACCATTTGCCGGGGTAGTCGCCGGCCAAGGCGGTGAAGCTTGCGTGAATCTCCCAGTAATCGCGTGACACAAACTTGCGGATCAGTTCTTCGCGCTCCACCACCACGCTCAAGGTCGGGGTCTGCACCCGGCCCACGGTGGTCAGAAAAAAGCCTCCATCGCGCGAATTGAAGGCGGTCATGGCGCGGGTGCCGTTGATGCCGACCAGCCAGTCGGCCTCGCTGCGGCAGCGCGCCGCATCGGCCAGCGGCTGCATCTGGGCATTGCTGCGCAGTGCGCCAAAGCCGTCGCGAATCGCCTGCGGCGTCATCGATTGCAGCCACAGCCGACTGACCGGCTTGCGGTGCTTCTTGTCGATCTTTTGGGCGGTATCAAGCACAGATGCATCTTCGCTGCCGAAAGCGTATTGCTCGATCAGCCGGAAAATCAGTTCGCCCTCGCGGCCGGCATCGCAGGCGTTGATCAGCTTGTCCACATCCTTGCGCTTGGCCAGCCTGACGACAGCATTGAGCCGGGTCTTGGTTTTTTCGACCGGCTTGAGTTCAAAATAGGGCGGAATCACCGGCAAATGGGCAAAGCTCCACTTGCCGCGCTTCACGTCGTGGCTTTCCGGGGCCTGGATTTCAACCAGGTGGCCGACGGCGCTTGAAACAACATAGGCGTCGTTCTCAAAATGCTCGTCGTGCTTTTCAAACTTGCCAGACAGCGGCGTGAGGGCACGCACGATGTCCTGGGCAACAGAAGGCTTTTCGGCAATAACCAAGGTTTTCATCTGACTACAATCCGGGTTTTCGCGCCCGCTCAGGCGAGCGCACGCAGGCAGGTACGCACACGCGCACCCATACGAGTTCACGATACCAAATTTTTCTGACGTGTCAAAAATAGCCGCCGCCAGCGCCCGTCGCATCCAGGTTCGCCGCTCCGGCATCCACGGCAAGGGCGTGTTCGCGCTGCAGGACATCACCGCCGGCGACACCATCATCGAGTACCAAGGCGAGATCATCACCTGGGAGCAGGCGCAGGCACGCCACCCGCATGACCCGGCCAACCCGAACCACACGTTTTTCTTTCACATTAATGAGACACGGGTGATTGACGGCTTGGTGGGCGGCAATTCGTCGCGCTGGATCAACCATTCGTGTGACGGCAATTGCGAAGCGCAAGAGGAAAATGGCCGGATTTTCATCAAGGCCAGACGCGCAATTGCCGCCGGCGAGGAATTGGGTTTCGACTACGGGCTGGTCATCGAGGAGCGTTACACCGCCAAACTCAAGGCCGAGTACGCCTGCCGTTGTGGCACCACCTGTTGCCGTGGCACGCTGCTGGCCGCCAAGCGCAAGTCCAAACCTCAATCCAAACCCCAAGCCGCCGCCCGGCTCGCTGCAGCGAAACAGGCCGCTGCGCCAGCCTGCTGATGAACTCCGCCATGCCGCCGGCCCTTCATGATCGCTGGCCCGTCGAGCTGCTGCGGCAGGCGCTGGCCCCGCTGTTGCCGGGCCTGACGGTTGAGGTATTGGCCAGCATCGATTCGACCAACGAAGAGCTGATGCGCCGCTCGCACGCCGGACGCACCGAGCCGTGCCTGCTGGTGGCAGAGCGGCAAAGCGCCGGGCGCGGCCGGCTTGGGCGGCAATGGCACAGCGACGATCCGCAGGGTCCGCTGAATCTGACTTTTTCGCTGGGTTTGCCGCTGACGCCAAAAGACTGGTCGGGCCTGTCGCTCGCCGTGGGCCTGAGCCTGGCACACAGCCTGCACCCGCAGATTCGGCTCAAATGGCCCAATGACTTGTGGTGGCATGAGCGCAAACTGGCCGGCATTTTGCTGGAAACCGTCAGTTGGGGCAACATGGGGCCAAGCCGTTATGTGGTGATCGGGGTCGGCCTGAACATTCACAAACCGGCTGTCGCGGGTTTGGCCACCGAGCCGGCTGGTCTGGCCGAATTGTTGCCGGGGGTAACTGCCGCGCAGGCGCTGGAGCGGCTGGCCCGGCCGCTGGTGCAGGCCATTGCGCGGTTTGAACAACAGGGTTTTGCGCCGCTGCAGGCCGATTTCAATGCGCGTGATGCGCTGGCGCAACTGGCGGTCAACCTGAGCGACGGGCTGCAGGGCATCGCCCTGGGAGTGGATGCCACCGGTGCGTTGCAGGTGCAAACAGCCAGCGGCGTGCAGCGGGTGCTCAGTTCAGAGGTCAGCGTGCGGCCGATGCGGGCATCCGGCGCGCCGGCTGCTTGAGGCTGAAACAAAGTGTCCGGCATATTGCGGCTGCTTGTGCTGGTGTTGTTGCTGCTCAATCTGGCTTTGCTGGCCTGGGGGCAGGGCTGGTTGCTGGCCTATGGCTGGGGACTGGCATCGCAACGCGAGCCGCAGCGTCTGGCGCAGCAGGTCAGGCCGCAGGCGCTGCTGCTGCTGGCCGACCCGGCGCTGATGCGGACCCCGTCAGCCGAGTCGTCGGCACAGTCCGCGTGCCTGCAAAGTGCCTTGCTCAATGAAGCGCAAGCCGCCAGTGTGCGCAAGTTGCTGGAAGCCTCCTGGCCTGCCGATGCCTGGGTGCTCGACAAGCTGGCGGCACCCGAGCGCTGGATCATCTACATGGGCAAATTTGCCACGGTGGCAGATCTGGAAAAAAAACGCCTGCAACTGGGCAATTTGCGGCTGACTTTTTACCCGCTGGGCAACCCCGCGCTGGACCCCGGCTTGTCGCTGGGGGTCTATCCGTCGCAGCAGCAAGCCAGCGATGCACTTGAAGCGCTCAAGCTGCGCGGGGTGCGCACGGCACGGCTGCTGCAAGACACGGCTGCCGGACCGGTTTACCGGCTGCGCTTGCCGATGCAGGACGAAGCCCGGCAAAAACAGTTGGCGCCGGTCACCGCTGCGCTGGCCGGCCAGCCGCTGACGCCTTGTGCCGCCGTGTCGCCGCCGCCCTGACAACCGGGCCGGTCGGTCAGGACTCGAACTCGGGCACCTCGGCGCTGGCGACAAAACGCACCGTAAAGCGGGTGCCCGGCGGGGTTTGTCCGGGACGGCAGTCTTCCAGGCTGACGCTGGCATTGTGCTGGTGGGCAATTTCCAGCACGATCGGCAAACCCAGGCCCGAGCCATCTGCCTCGGTTCCCAGCGCCCGGTAAAACGGCTGAAAAATCAGTTCCCGTTCGGCCTCGGGCACCCCCGGCCCGGAGTCTTCAACCTGCAGCACCAGCGTGCGGCCAAACGGGTCGGTCAGGATCCGGGCGGTGATGATGCCCGGCTTTTCCAGCGTTGACGGGGTGTAGTTGATGGCGTTATCGACCAGGTTGCGCACCATTTCCTTGATCAGCGTGGCATTGGCCAAAATGGTGCAGCCGGGGGTGCCGGCCTGGGTACCCTCATAACCGAGGTCAATGTGTTTTTCCAGGGCAAACGGCACACAGTCGCGCACTACCGACATGCACAAATCAGCCAGATCGCAGTGGCTGCGCGGCATCGCCGAGCCGCTGCTCTCGGCGCGCGCCAGTGCCAGCAACTGGTTCACGCTGTGGGTGGCGCGAATGCTGGCACGGCCAATCTGGCGCAACGAGTGTTTCAGGTCTTCGGCGCTGGCCCCTTCACGCTGCGCCAGATCGGCCTGCATGCGCAGGCCGGCCAGCGGCGTCTTGAGCTGGTGCGCGGCATCGGCCAGAAAACGTTTTTGCGTGGCGATCGAATCGGTCAGGCGCAGCAGCAGGTCGTTGACCGACTCGACCAGCGGCGACACTTCTACCGGCACCGCTTGCGCGTCAATCGGGCTCAAGTCGTCTGGCTTGCGGGCGCGGATGCGTTCTTCAAGCTGGTTCAGCGGCTTGATGGCCTGCACCAGCGCCAGCCAGACCAGCAGCACGGCCATCGGCAAGATGACAAATTGCGGCAGCATCACGCCCTTGACGATTTCGGTGGCCAGCACCGAGCGTTTTTCCAGCGTTTCGGCCACCTGCACCAGCGCCGGTCGGGTGTTGTCCAGCGGCAGCGCGATCCAGGTGTAAGCCACCTTGACATCAAAACCCTTGACCACATCGTCGCGAATGCGCACCTCGTCGGGCACGATCTTTTCGTCACTCGGGGGTGCCGGCAACTCGCGCTCGCCGCTCAAAAATTCGCCGCGCGGCCCGAGCACCTGGTAATAAACCGTGTCGGAGTCATCGGCCCGCAGCAGTTCACGCGCCGGGCGCGGCAGGGTGAATTCAGCCTGGTTGCGCCGGATGGTGATGAGCTGCGCCATGGCCCGGGCGTTGTACTCCAGTGCCCGGTCAAACGGTTTGCCAGCAATGCCTTGCGCGACCAGCCAGGTCAGCACCAGACTGACCGGCCACAGCAGCAGCAGCGGCGTCAGCATCCAGTCCAGAATTTCGCCAAACAGCGAGCGCTGTTCGCGCTGAAATATGTTCACCCGGGGATTTTCTCCAGGCAATAACCCAGCCCGCGCACGGTGGCGATGCGGATTGGGCCTTTCTCAATTTTCTTGCGCAGGCGGTGAATATAGACCTCGATGGCGTTGTTGCTTACCTCTTCACCCCATTCGCACAGGCGCTCCACCAGTTGGTCCTTGCTGACCAGCCGGCCAGCGCGCTGCAGCAGCACTTCGAGCAGGCCGAGTTCACGCGCCGACAGTTCCACCATGACGCCGTCGATGGTGGCGACGCGACCGCCCTGGTCGTAGATCAGCGGACCGTGCTTGATGGTGCTGCTGGCCGTTCCCATGCCGCGGCGGCTCAGGGCACGCACCCGGGCTTCCAGCTCTTGCAGGCTGAACGGTTTGGCCATGTAGTCGTCGGCACCGTAGTCGAGGCCCTTGACGCGCTCTTCAACGCTGTCGGCGGCGGTCAGAATCAGCACCGGCAACGATGAACCGCGCGCGCGCAGTTTTTTCAGTACCTCCAGGCCATGCATTCTGGGCAGCCCCAGGTCCAGGATCAGCAGGTCAAATTCGGTGTTGGTCATCAGTGCGGCATCGGCTTCGGTGCCGCTGGCCACATGATCGACCGCAGCACCAGAGCTGCGCAAGGTGCGCAACAAACCGTCGGCGAGTACCTGGTCGTCCTCGGCTATCAATATTCGCATGGCTGTTTCCTAAGTGGGGCCGCTTGGCCTGTGGGTGGTGGACTGTTGACGGTTGAATTGGTCAAAATCATTTTAAGCGGCGTAAGCCTCCAGTCCGATGGCAATCACCGTGGCCACTTGCGCACCAAGCTCCGCACGCAATTCGGCTTCTGCCTGGCTGACCGCCTGCTCAAATGCTGCCAGCCAGGCCAGCCCGCTGGCGGTAAACACCACCCGGCGTGCCCGCTGGTCTTGTGGGTCGTGCTGGCGCTGCACCAGGCCCCAGGCAGCGCACTGGTCCACCAGTTTGCCCATGCCTTGCTTGCTGATGCCCGCCAGTGCCGCCAATTCGGTCAGGCGCGAGCCACCCAGCGCCAGATGCCGGGTGATGTGAACATGGGCGGCGGTCAGGCTGCCGCGCTTGGCCAAGTTGCTTAACGCCAGTGGCATCTGTGGGTTGCTGGCCATCAGGGCCAGCACCCGCGCATCAAAGCGTTGCGATGCCAAGGCCAGCCAGCGCCCCAGGTGGGCTTGTCGCCAGCCGCTGTCGGATTGATGCTCGGGGGTGGTTTCAGTCATGGTCATATAGTAAACCAAATTGACCAAAAAAAGAATGTTTAATTTTCAAGTTTGGCTTAAACTACTGTTCAAGCATCCAGTTTTCGGTGAAAACCAGTGGCTGCTGCTGATCTCGAACTTGTTACCACCTACCGGAGAAACACCATGGACGCACCCGTCAAAGCCGTCACCCCCGCCAATGCCGAAAAAGCCAAGGCCCTGCAAGTCGCACTCGCGCAGATCGAAAAGCAATTTGGCAAGGGCACCATCATGCGCCTGGGTGAAGGCGAAGTGATTGAAGATATTCAGGTGGTGTCAACCGGCTCGCTCGGGCTCGACATCGCCCTGGGTGTCGGTGGCCTGCCGCGTGGCCGGGTGGTCGAAATTTATGGCCCGGAGTCCTCCGGCAAGACCACCCTGACGCTGCAGGTGATTGCCGAAATGCAAAAAGCCGGTGGTCAATGCGCCTTTATCGACGCCGAGCATGCGCTCGACATCCAATACGCGCAAAACCTCGGTGTCAATCTGCAAGACCTGCTGATCAGCCAGCCCGACACCGGCGAGCAGGCGCTCGAAATTGTTGACAGCCTGGTGCGCTCGGGTGCCGTCGATCTGATCGTCATCGACTCGGTGGCGGCCCTCACGCCCAAGGCCGAACTTGAAGGCGAAATGGGCGACAGCCTGCCCGGCCTGCAGGCCCGCCTGATGAGCCAGGCGCTGCGCAAGCTCACCGCCCACATCAAAAAGACCAACTGCATGGTGGTCTTCATCAACCAGATTCGCATGAAGATTGGCGTCATGTTTGGCAGCCCCGAGACCACCACCGGCGGCAATGCGCTGAAGTTTTACGCCTCGGTTCGGCTCGACATTCGCCGCACCGGCACCATCAAAAAAGGTGACGAAGCGATTGGCAACGAAACCAAGGTCAAGGTGGTCAAAAACAAGGTCGCGCCGCCGTTCAAGACCGCTGAATTTGACATTCTGTTTGGCCAGGGCATCAGCCGCGAGGGCGAGATCATCGACATGGGGGTCAATGCCAACATCCTCGACAAATCGGGCGCCTGGTACGCCTACAACGGCGAAAAAATTGGCCAGGGCCGCGACAACGCCCGCGAGTTCCTGAAAGAAAACCCAGGGTTGTCGCGCGAGATTGAAAACAAGGTGCGGCTATCTTTGGGCATTCCGCTGCTGGCTGGCAGCGCCGAGGCCGCCGGTCCAGCCGCGCCAGCCGAAGCAGCCGCTGCCAAAGTTTCAGGCAAAAAAGGCAGCTAGCCCTTATGCGGCAAGCGCTGTCAGCTATTTAAAACATAGTATTGGCAAAAGGCATCGGCATGGCACTGGCATCACCATCGCTCAAAATGCGCGCCCTGCGCCTGCTTGGCAGCCGGGAATATTCACGCGCCGAACTGTGCGCCAAGCTGGCGCGTTTTGAAGAAACGCCGGGCAGTCTGGCTGGCCTGCTGGACGAGCTGCAAGACAAAGGCTTTATCAACGAGCAACGGGTGCTCGAATCGGTGCTGCACCGGCGCGCCGGCCAGCACGGCAGCGCCCGCATCAAGCAGGAGTTGCAGGGCAAGGGGCTGGCGCCCGAGGCGGTGGCGGCTGCGGTGGCCGCCCTGCAGGCCACCGAACGTGTGCGCGCGCAAGCGGTGTGGCGCAAAAAATTTGGCGCGCCCGCCGCCGATGCCCGTGCGGCGGGTCAACAAATGCGCTTCATGGCGGCGCGCGGTTTTGGCAACGACGTAATCCGGCAACTGATCAAGGGCGGCGCTGACGATATCGACACTTGAGCCGGCTTGCCCTGAATCAACCGATGCTTTTTTGCAGCCATTCGGCAAACGCCACACATTCCCAGCGCCCCATCATGCCGGTGCGCCAGCACAGGTAATGGGCGTGCGGGCTGGGGATGTTGTCGGCAAACACGGCGGTGTGGCCCAGGTCTAGCAGCCTGTCGGACTTAACTTGAAAACGCCAAATGCATAGACAAAAACGCCGTTTTTTGTCAAAAATGATCGTTTTTGGGCTAAATCTTGGGCTTTTCTTGGTGTTCACCTCACTTCAGACGTAATACGGCCATGCGC
>CAIQOO010000164.1 GCA_903873485.1 uncultured beta proteobacterium
ACCGGCCCCGACACCGGCGCCCACGCCAGAGCCAACACCGGCCCCGACACCGGCGCCCACGCCAGAGCCAACACCGGCCCCGACACCGGCGCCCACGCCAGAGCCGACACCGGCCCCGACACCGGCGCCCACGCCAGAGCCGACACCGGCGCCCACGCCGCCCCCCACTGAGCCATTGACAATCAAGATTTTTGCCATTGTCCCGGACACTAGCACCGAACAGGAAGGCAGCTTCAAGGTTGCAGACTCAGACTACCGTGTTCCTGAAGGCACCACGGCGATGTACGCCGCTTTTGCGATTGACCCCGCCACCGGTAGTCCGCGAGCCAGTCAGCCAGGCGGCCTGGTGAATATCACATTTACTGACGGTTCCGCCAAAACTGCAGACAACGATTATTCGGCCGACAACCGTCAGCTTGCTTTGGGCCAAATATTTACGGCGGAAGCGCTTGACGACTATGTGGCTGACAACAATGAGTCGTTCAATGTTTCAGTAAGCAGGTTCACCAATGAAGCCAGTTTTTCGTCGGTAACCTACATCAATGCGGTCACAGTTATCGTGGACGATAGCAACCCGGATACACCGGATACGCCAGACGAACCGAATCAGGAGGTTGTGCTGGTGAGAATTGCCGGACCGGCAACAGTGATTGAAGGCAACACCACGACCAACTACACGGTGACTCTGACCGAGACACCTGTGACAGATGTGACCGTTAAGCTGACCTACACCGGCACGGCGACCGACGGCACCGACTACACCAAAGAAGTGAGCGTGGTCGTCCCTGCTGGCAGCAAGACTGCCACATTTGATCTGGCAACCATTGATGACGTGTATGCCGACAATGGCGAGACCATCATTGTGACCCTCGGTCAAATCACTGGCGGCGGCTTTGAGAGCATCAAGGCCGATCCGACCAAGGACAGTGTCACCACCACCATCCTGGATGACAGCAACCCGGATACACCGGATACGCCAGATGAACCCAACCAGGAGGTCGTGCTGGTGAGCATTGCTGGACCAGCAACAGTGATTGAAGGCAACACCACGACCAACTACACGGTGACTCTGACCGAGACACCTGTGACGGATGTGACCGTGAAGCTGACCTATACCGGCACGGCAACCGACGGCACCGACTACACCAAAGATGTTGAAGTGACCGTGCCTGCTGGCAGCAAGACTGCCACATTTGATCTGGCAACCATCGATGACGTGTATGCCGACAATGGCGAGACCATCATCGTGACCCTCGGTCAGATCACCGGTGGCGGCTTTGAGAGCATCAAGGCCGATTCGACCAAGGACAGTGTCACCACCACCATCCTGGATGACAGCAACCCGGATACACCGGATACGCCAGATGAACCCAACCAGGAAGTTGTGCTGGTAAGCATCGCTGGGCCGGCGACAGTGTTTGAAGGCAACACCACGACCAACTACACGGTGAGCCTGACCGAGACACCGCTGACAGCCGTGACCGTGAAGCTGACCTACACCGGCACCGCGACCGATGGCACCGATTACACCAAGGATGTTCAAGTGACCGTGCCAGCCGGCAGCAAGACCGCCACATTTGATCTGGCCACGATAGTTGACACCATCCCCGACAACGGCGAAACCATCATCGTGACGCTGGGTCAGATCACCGGCGGCGGCTTTGAGGACATCAGGGCCAATACCACTGCCAATACCGTGACCACAACCATTCTGGATGCGCCTATCGAATACACCTTCAAGCTGTTTGCTGCGAATGGCGATGGTGTGCCGCTGACTGATGGCAATGGCAATTATGTTAGTGCCAGTCAGGTCAATGAAGACGCTGCGAACGGTCCGACCAGCGCCCATTATGTGGTTCTGGCGGTAGATGGCAGCGGCGCTCCCTTAAGTGGGCAGCCGAGTGGAACAGTGGGCATCGGGTTTAACAACAATACAGCCGAGGCTGAAGACTACACGGGTGCGGTGAGCCGTGCCGAGATTGGCAAAGTTTTCACGGCGACCGCAACCGACGATGTTCTGGCTGACAACGGCGAAACTTTCGTGGTGTCCCTTGTTGGCGGTTACAGCGGCACGGAAACCGTTTTTTACGATCCTTCCAAAGTGACGACGACGATCCTCGACGAGACGGACAACGATCAGGACGATCCGCCGCCGCCCAATGACAACGATAGCGCCTACACCTTCAAGCTGTTTGCATCGGATGCACAAGGCAACATCGTCACGACAGCCTCGACGATCAACGAAGAAGGCCAGACCAGTGCGTACTATGTGGTCAAGGCGGTCGATGCCTTCGGCAATGTGCTGACCACCAACCAGCCACCAACTGGCACGGTAGAGGTGAGCTTCACCAACAATGGCAGCACCAGCGATGGCGACTACACCAAGAGCGTCACGACCACGGCCGCCATTGGCAGCGCCTTCAGTTCGACAGCGATCAATGACGCCTTGCCCGACAATGGCGAAACATTCACCGTCAGGTTGGTGGGCAACTACAGAGGTGCGGCTGCGTACGAAGCGGTGACGTATGACCCGGCCACTGTCACCACCACCATCACCGATGCCGACCTGCCAGCGCTGCAACTGCAAGCCTACATCCAGGTAGCCGATGCGGGCGCGGGCACGGTGAGCTACGGCGGCCACAACTGGGCCAAGGTGGGCTCGATCGGCGAGGAAAGCAACACGCAAGCGACCTACACCGTGCTGGCGTTGGATGCCACAGGCACCCCGAGGGTTTCACAACCAGGTGGCGATGTGACCATCAGTTACGCGGCTGGCACGCCACCGGCCGAAGGCGGCGGTGTGGACTACACCGCCCCGACGACCAGCGTGGCGCTAGGCGGCACCTTTAACGCCACTGCATTCAATGACGCATTCCCCGACAGCGGCGAGAAGTTCACGATCAGCGTGACGGATCTGACGACGAAGTCGAACTACGCCACAGTGGGTTTCGGCGACGCGGTCACCACCACCATCACCGATGCCGACCTGCCAGCGCCATCCCTCAAAGCCTGGAGCGATGTTGTCCAGTCGGATCAAGGTGAACTTGACCAGGGCGACAATACGGCCAAAACCTTTACCGTCACGCAACAACAATTGTCGAATCAGGCTGATGCCAACAACAAGTGGTTTGACGGTGGCATTGGAACGATGCTCGCAGAGGGGCAGTCACTCGCAAGTGTGGCAAACCAGTACGCGCCAAGGGATATCACGCTGGCATTTACCGCTCCTGTCACTTTTACTTTTATCAATGAAGTTGGTGATTACCACAGTGTTATTGGCTGGTATAACAAGAACGAACCGGGTGTGGGTCATGTGGTCTGGGCTGACGCTGGGGTTGGTTCGTCCTCGTTCACTACTCCTACTCCGATGCCTCAAGGCACCGATTTGGGCTTCTTCATGATATCGAATGGATCCCCGCCGAATAATGTGAGCATTCCTGAGACTGTGTATTTCAAAGGTGGAGTGGCTTACACCGAACCCGATGGTGCAGGCACCCTTTTGAAATCTGCCGGAGGCAGCAACCAAGTCTGGTTCTCCAACAATCCAAACGGTGATGGTCAACAACATGTGGTCACAGGTTTGGATGCAGACGATAAGTCTTTGCTTTACGTCGGCTTTGAAGACCTGAATAATGGAGGCGATAAGGACTACAACGATGTGGTGTTCAAGGTTGACTTGGGTGATGCGAACAAATTGATTGCTGATCCAGTCACATTTGATTTGGGGGTGGATATTGATGACCGAAGTGCCTTGTTGGGCCATGTGACGGTTGCCTTTGATTTGGGACTGAACGATGAAGTATTTTTTGGTTCCGTGGCTGGTCTACAGGTAAGCGGGCCAGTAGTCAATCCAGGTACGGGTTTCACGACTTACACCATTGATAATGCCCTTAATCCAAGCGATCTGATCAATGCTGGTGATGCCGAAGACTTGCTCGACAGCTTCAAGATTCTGGTGGGGAATACCAGCCCAAGTGGTGAATATGCGAATGTCGATTACGCTGATCGCACAGCAGAGGTCAGGATGTTTAGCGCAGAAGTTGACGCGCTTGGTCAAGCGATCGAGCTTGGTGACCCAGCGCATGCCATTTTCCAATTGGTGAAGGATCAGAACAACCCGGTGTAATTGATCGTTCGTTCATCGCCAAGTAAACCAATGAGCAGGTGCTGACAACAGCATCTGCTTTTTTATTGGACTGCCGACCAGCCATGCCGCAGCACACCATTTTTCTTGCTGCAACAGCCATGCCGCCGTCGCACCGTTTTACCCGATATTTACAAGTCTTTTCAACCTCTAGCCCATGCCAGATAAGCGCAGTGTGCTATTAAAATAATATCATTATAATGATAGCGACGCAACCAAGCAGCGCCACTTCAGCGGCCGGCCTGGCCTCATTAAAGCCAGTCGCTAAAACTGCCCCAGCAGCGCCCACAGCCCCAGCCCGAAAAAGATCAGCGCAGAAGTGACATGCACCGCCCGCAATGGCAGCAGTCGTGTCATGCGTTCGCCCAGCCACACCACTGGCGCATTCGCCAGCATCATGCCCAGCGTGGTGCCGGCCACCACCCAGAAAAGTGCCTGGTATTGCGCCGCCAGCATGACGGTGGCGATCTGCGTTTTGTCGCCCATCTCGGCCAGAAAAAACGCCACCACGGTGGTGCCAAACACGCCATAGCGCGGCGCTGCGGGCCGATCATCATCGTCGAGCTTGTCGGGGATCAGCATCCACACCGCCATGGCGATGAACGAGGCAGCCAGCACCCAGCGCAGCAGATCCGGCCCCAGCACGGTGGTAACCCAGGCCCCGACCGCGCCAGCCAGGGCATGGTTGGCCAGGGTGGCGACAAAAATGCCCGCCACAATCGGCCAGGGCTGGCGAAAACGAAGCGCCAGCACCAGTGCCAGCAGTTGGGTTTTGTCGCCAATTTCGGCCAAAGCGACGATGCCGGTGGATACAAGAAAAGCTTCCATGAGGGTCTCCGGCCGGAAATTAAAACCCATGACTGCACGACATCCCCGGCCAAAAACGGAGTTGTGCAGTCAAAGGTCTCGCCAAAATCCGTATGCTGGACTCTGCTTGCGCCATGTTTGGCCGCAGATGGCAAAACAAGTCTGTTGACGCAAGCCCCTTTCAGCAAGAAAGGGCGGCTACTCCCCAATGACAGCCAACATTTTAACTTTCATGGATTCTTGCCAACCCCCAATGATGAACCCGTTCGCCCTGAGCGCAGTCGAAGGGCATGTGACCAAGTGGGTGATTCGACAAGCTCACCACGAACGGAGGGCACGCTAACGGGCGGGGGTTTCACGTTAACGGGAGGTGTTTCAGGTTAATGCGCGGGCTGCTCACACCAATCTGGCGCGTTTTTTGCTTTGGTTTGGTGCGTTTTTGTCAGAAACAACATCAATGCACTCACAAATTGCAATTAACTCAAAGAGGTTCTCATGGAAGCACTCAAACAGGGCGCAGATGCCCTGTTCATTCTTCTCGGCGGCATCATGGTGCTGGCCATGCACGCCGGTTTTGCGTTTCTGGAACTGGGCACGGTGCGGCGCAAAAGCCAGGTCAACGCACTGGTCAAAATTCTGGTGGATTTTTCGGTTTCCACCGTGGTGTATTTCTTGCTGGGTTACAGCGTGGCTTATGGCACCCATTTTTTTGTCGGAGCTGAGCAACTGGCTGCCAAAAATGGCTATGACCTGGTCAAATTTTTCTTTTTGCTGACCTTTGCCGCCGCCATTCCGGCGATTGTTTCTGGCGGCATTGCCGAGCGCGCCCGCTTTGGGCCGCAACTGATGGCCACAGCAGTGATTGTTGGCCTGATCTATCCATTTTTTGAAGGCATTGCCTGGAACCAGCGCTTTGGTGTGCAGGTCTGGCTCAAAAGCCTCACTGGTGCCGAATTTCATGACTTTGCCGGCAGCGTGGTGGTGCATGCGGTGGGCGGCTGGATTGCCCTGCCCGCCGTGCTGCTGCTCGGTGCCAGGTCCAACCGCTACCGCAAGGACGGCGGCATCTCGGCGCACCCGCCAAGCAGCATTCCGTTTCTGGCCCTTGGCGCCTGGGTTCTGACGGTGGGCTGGTTTGGCTTTAATGTGATGAGCGCGCAAACCCTGGACAAAATTTCGGGTCTGGTGGCGGTCAATTCGCTGATGGCAATGGTCGGCGGCACGCTGGCGGCACTGCTCTTGGGCAAAAACGACCCCGGCTTTGTCCACAACGGTCCCCTGGCCGGTCTGGTGGCGGTGTGTGCCGGGTCTGATCTGATGCACCCGCTGGGCGCCCTGGTGGTGGGCAGCGTGGCCGGTGCCTTGTTTGTCACGATGTTCACGCTGACGCAAAACCGCTGGAAAATTGACGACGTGCTGGGTGTCTGGCCGCTGCATGGCCTGTGTGGCACCTGGGGCGGCATTGCCGCCGGCATTTTTGGCAGTCAGGCGTTTGGTGGCCTGGGCGGTGTCAGTTTTGGCGCGCAACTGATTGGCACTGCCATCGGCGTGACCTGGGCCGGTGTCGGCGGGCTGCTGGTTTATGGCGCGCTCAAGGCCTCCGTGGGCCTGCGGCTGAGCCAGGAAGAAGAATACAACGGGGCCGACTTGTCCATCCACAAGATCAGCGCCACCCCGGAGCATGAGGTCAATTGGTAGCGCTGCCGGCAGCGCACCTGCCTCTAAAATAGCGGCTCCCGGCCTGATCGGGGCGACTTCGGCCAGAGGCCTCGTTGTTCAACACAAGCTGGCCGTGGCCACCTCTGCGGCAAGATCAGGGCGGGTCGCGATGCCCACCACCAAAAACCGGAAAAAAACCCAGCATGTCCGCAAATCAGAACAAAAGCAGCCCATCAGCGCTGATCGTCGGCGCCATCGGTGTCGTTTTTGGCGATATCGGCACCAGCCCGCTCTATGCGCTCAAGGAAACCTTTGCCGGGCATCACCCGATGGGGGTGAATGCGGCCAGCATCCTGGGTGTTTTGTCGCTGATCTTTTGGACCATCATGGCGCTGGTCTCGCTGAAATATGTGGCCATCATCATGCGCGCCGACAACCGCGGCGAAGGCGGCAGTCTGGCGCTGCTGGCGCGGGTCACGGAATTGACCAAAAATTCGCGCGCCACCTGGTTCGTCACCATGCTCGGCATCTTTGCTGCTGCGCTGTTCTACGGCGACAGCATGATCACCCCGGCGATTTCGGTGCTCAGTGCGGTCGAAGGGCTGGAGGTGGTAGCACCCCAGTTCAAGGACTATGTGCTGCCGATCACCGTGGTGGTGCTGTCTGGCCTGTTCTGGATTCAGAGCCACGGCACCGCAGTCATGGGCCGGTTGTTCGGGCCGGTAATGTGCTTGTGGTTTATCGTGCTGGCGGTGACCGGCATCAGCAGCATCCTGCGGGCACCGCAGGTGCTGCTGGCGCTGAATCCGATGTATGCGGTCGAGTTTCTCGTCGGCAATCCGTGGCAGAGTTTCCTCGCGCTCGGCGCGATTGTGCTGTCGGTCACCGGTGGCGAGGCGCTCTACACCGACATGGGGCATTTTGGCAAGTACCCGATCCGCCTGGCCTGGTTCACTTTTGTGCTGCCAGCCTTGGTGCTGAACTACTACGGACAGGGTGCCCTGTTGCTGGCAGATCCGGGTGCGATTCAGAACCCGTTTTACCGGCTGGTACCCGACTGGGCGCTGATGCCGATGGTGGCGCTGGCCACTTTGGCCACCGTGATCGCGTCGCAAGCGGTGATTTCGGGGGCGTTTTCGGTGGCACGGCAGGCGGTTCAGCTTGGTTATCTGCCACGCATGAAGATCGTCCATACCTCCTCTATGGAAGCCGGGCAGATTTATGTGCCGTTCACCAACCTGACGCTTTATGTTGCGGTGATGGCGCTGGTGCTGGGCTTTCAGTCATCAAGCAATCTGGCGGCGGCTTACGGCATTGCGGTCACTGGAACCATGATGATCGACACCATTTTGGTGGCGTTTGTCGCGGTGCTGGCCTGGCGCTGGAATCCGTGGCTGGCACTGCCGCTGCTCGGTGCGTTGCTGCTGCTTGATGTCGCCTTCTTCTCGGCCAACGTCATCAAACTGCTGCAAGGCGGCTGGTTCCCGGTGGTGGTTGCGCTGGCCTCGTTTACCACGCTGACGACCTGGCGGCGCGGCCGCAAGCTGCTGTTTCAGGAGATGGGCAACCTGACCATGCCGCTCGATGAGTTCATCCGCTCCATCGAGACCGCCGGACTCAAGCAAGTCAGCAGCACCGCGGTCTATCTGACCAGCCGGTTTGAAGGCGCACCCTCGGCCTTGCTGCACAACATCAAGCACAACGAAGTGCTGCACGCCCGCAACGTGCTGGCCACCGTGCTGACCGCCGAAGTGCCCTATGTGGCCGAGTCGGAGCGGATCGAGATCAAAGACCTTGGTCACAGTTTTTACCGGGTGTTTGTGCGCTACGGCTTTATGGAGCAGCCCGACCTGCCCAAGGCGCTGGTGGCCTGCGGCGAACAGGGTCTGGTGTTTGACATTGAAAAAACCTCGTTCTTCCTGAGCCGCGAGGTGGTAGTGCCCAAGCTGGCCCCGCCGATGATGATGTGGCGCGAACTCTTCTTTATCCTGATGCTGCGCAACGCGCAAAGTGCCACCGACTTCTTTCGCATCCCAACCAACCGGGTGGTCGAACTGGGCACGCTGGTCGAGATCTGACGCCGCCGTTGTTTGCCGCCGCTAGCCGCTGACAGGCGCCGGGCCTTGGCCGTTCTGTCCATCCGCCGCCAGGCTGATCCTGACCTGGCAGCCGGCATCTGGCGTTGCGGTGATGCTGATGTCGCCGCCCATGCGCGCCAGCATTTTGCGGCACTGCACCAGGCCCAGCCCGAGGCCGTCAAATTCCCGCGCCGGGTGCAGCCGGACAAATGCCTTGAACAACTGGCTGGCCTGCCCGGTCCTGAAGCCGACGCCGTTATCCTGCGCCATCAGGCAGACACGCCGGTCGGCCAGCGCGGCCCACGTCAGGCTGATCTGTGCCGGATGCCGGCTTCGGGTGAACTTGCAGGCGTTGTCAAGCACTTGGCGCAGCACCTGCCGGAGCCAGTCGGCATCGGCTGTCACGGTTGGCAAATCGGCCGGTATCTGCCACTGCAACTCGCGGTCGCGGTGCTGCAAGCGCAGTTCATCAACCACGCTGCGCACCAGTGCCGCACTATCGACAGCGGTCAGGTGGACGGTGTGCTGCGCCAGCCTTGACAGCGCCGTCAGGCCATCAAGCTGCTGGGTCAGCAACTGCGCCGACTGGCGAATGGTGGCCAGGTGCGCGGCAATCTCGGCGGGCATGTCCAGCAGGTCTTCTTCGATGATCTGGGCAAAGGCATTGATGTGGCGCAGCGGCGCACGCAGGTCATGCGACACGCTGGCGGTGAATTCCTGCAACTCGGCCCGGGCGGCATCGCGCTCGCGCTGCAGCCGGGCCAACGCCGGCAAAGCGTCGGTTGAAGTCATTTCTTGCTCGGGCGTTTCCAGTCGGGAATGCTCACCTGGCGCGCCCGCGCCACGCTCAGGGCCAGCGGCGGCGTGTCTTTGGACAGCGTGCTGCCGCCGCCAACAGTGCCGCCGGCACCAATTGTCAGCGGTGCTATCAGCACGCAATTGCTGCCAATATGCACATCGGCCTCAATGATGGTGCGGTGCTTGAAGGCGCCATCGTAGTTGGCGGTGATGGAGCCGGCGCCATAGTTGACGCGCTCGCCGACCGTGGCATCGCCCAGATAAGCCAGGTGGTTGGCCTTGGCGCCCTGGGCCAGGCTAGAGTTTTTGACCTCGACAAAATTGCCGATATGCACCTCGGTGGCCAGTTTGGCACCCGGGCGCAAACGGGCAAACGGGCCAATCAGGCAGCCGGCACCGATCTCGATGGCATCTTTGGAGCCGGGTGTGCCGCCTTCAATATGGCTAAACGGGTGAATCACCGCACCGGCCTCAATGCGGGCATTTTTGATCACGCAGTTGGCACCCACCTGCACCCCCTCGCCCAGGCTGACTTGGCCTTCAAACACGCAGTTGACATCAATCGACACATCTGGCGCACAGCGCAACACGCCGCGCACATCCAGGCGCGCCGGGTCGGCCAGGCGCACACCCTGCTCCATCAGTTCCAGCGCCACCCGGCGCTGGAAGGCACGTTCAAGCTCGGCGAGCTGCACCGGGCTGTTGACACCTGCCACCTGTGTTGCATCGCTGGTCTTGACGGCCACCACCGGCACCGCGTCGGCCACGGCAAACTTGACGATGTCGGTCAGGTAATACTCGCCTTGCGCATTGTGGCTGTCAAGCCGGGCCAGCCAGGTCTTGAGCATCCGGGCCGGCACCGCCATGATGCCGCTGTAAATCTCGCTGATCTGGCGCTGCGCAGCGGTGGCATCCTTATGCTCCACAATCGCCGTCACCGCCTCGCCCAAGCGCACGATGCGGCCATAACCGGCGGGGTCGGCCAGGTCAATCGTCAACAGCGCCAGCCGCTGATTGGCACAGGCGGCAATCAGTTGCGCCAGCGTGTCGGGCCGGGTTAGCGGCACATCGCCCGACAGCACCACCACCACCCCGTCGTCCTGCAACACCGGCACCGCTTGCTGCATGGCATGGCCGGTGCCAAGTTGCGGCTCCTGGCGCACAAAATTTAAGTCAAATTTGCCTCTAGCCCTTATGGGTATTGCGGTAGCTGCTTCTACTTCTGTAGCGCCATGACCGGTGATCACGGTCACCTGGCGCGCCGCCAAGGCGCATGCCGTATCCACCACATGTTGCAGCAAGGCACGTCCGGCCAAAAGATGCAACACTTTGGGCAATTTGCTCTTCATGCGGGTACCCTTGCCCGCCGCCATGATCACCACATCCACCGGTGTTGCCGAAAAATTATCCTGATTACTTGTCATGCAAACCTCTGCCTCTTGTCGATTTCTGTCATCCCGCATTATCGGCGGGCTGCTGGTGCTGCTGCTGTCAGTTTGGCTGCTGTCGGGCTGCAGCCTAGTAGATCGTTCCATTAATATAGAAGTTAATTAAGAGATCCCCGTATCAAAGTGTAATTGAGTCAATTTTGTTTCATCTCCCTCTTCCTCTCGACCAAAACGCCCGGCGGTTCAGCGGGTGCTACGGTGAGGTCACTG
>CAIQOO010000165.1 GCA_903873485.1 uncultured beta proteobacterium
GACCGTGTCGGTTGCTGACACCGGCATTGGCATGACGGCGCAACAGTACCGCAGCCTGTTTACCGCGTTTAACCAGGCCGACAGTTCGACGACACGCCGCTATGGCGGCACCGGGCTGGGCCTGGCCATCTCGAAAAGCTTTGTCAATTTGATGGGCGGTGACATCGTCGTCAGGTCCGAGCCGGGTGCAGGCAGCACCTTTGCCTTTAACGCTTGGTTCGACGAGGGGGTGCAGCCAATCCTGACTGAACCATCGACCACGCCGGGCCAGCACCCCGATGCCGCCAGCAGCGGGCAGCTCACAGGCATCAGCGTGCTGCTAGTCGAAGACAACCAGATCAACCAGCAAATTTGCCGCGAACTGCTGGAGTCGATGGGCGTACAGGTGACGCTGGCGGGCAACGGCCAGCAGGCGCTGGACCTGCTGCAGGCGGCACCGCAACCGCTGCCCTGGTCGATCGTCCTGATGGACCTGCAAATGCCGGTCATGGATGGCCACCAGGCCACGCTGGCATTGCGCAAGGATCTACGTTTTCAGGAGCTTGTCATCATTGCCCTGACGGCCTATGCATCAAGCCAGGATGTGTCGCGCTGTTTGAGCGAGGGCATGAATGCGCACCTGAGCAAGCCGATTGACCCCGATGCCCTGTTCAAGTGCCTGGCGCGCTGGGGTAAGCCCGTAGGCCCCATCACGCCAGCAGAACCCTTTAACGAACTGGGCATCAGCGGCATTGATGCCGTTTTGGGCTTGCGCCTGTGCGCCGGCAACCGCACGCTTTACACCATGCTGCTGAACAAATTCTTGCAAAGCATCAGCGGCCTGCCAGAGCAGGTGGGCCGCGCCCTGGCAAAGGGGTATCTGGACGCGGCCTTGCGCGCGGTTCATAGCCTCAAAGGGGTGGCAGGCAACATTGGTGCCACTCAGTGCAGCGCCTTGAGCGCCGAACTGGAACTGGCCCTGGGCAGTGCGTCGGGGCAGGACGCTGCACTGGCTAACCCGGCGGCGTTCGTGGCGCCGCTGGCCCGGCACCTGCGGCAACTCGAAGCTGATTTGCGCCAGGCCTTGCCGCCAACGGTCGCACCCCCCATCGGCCAGCCAGTCGATGCCGGGCAACTGCACCTGGTTTTTCACGAGCTTGATGAACTGCTGGGTGCCAGCAACATCGAGGCCGAACTGCTGCTGCTGGCCCAAGGTGATCTGTTGCGCGCAGGTCTGGGCGGCGCTTTCGAGCTGCTTGCGCGTCAGGTGCAAGACTTTGAATTCCAGCACGCGCAGAGCACGCTGCACCAGGCGGCGCTGGCCGCCGACATCAATTTGGATTAAGAGGCTATTGCCATGGAACTGTTTTTACCCGTCAAACCCACCATCTTGATTGTGGATGACTCACCGGCCAATTTGTCGCTGCTGGGGGGCTTGCTGTACAAGTTTTACACCGTCAAGGCCACCAGCCAGGGCAGCAAAGCGCAGAAGCTGGCCAGCCTGGAGCAGCCCGACTTGATCCTGCTCGACATCCTGATGCCCGACATGAACGGCTACGAGGTCTGTCGCGAGCTCAAGGCCGACCGGCACACCCGGCACATCCCGGTGATTTTTTTGACCAGCAAGACCGATGTCGAAAGCGAGGAAATCGGCATGTCGCTGGGTGCCGTGGACTACATCACGCGCCCGATCAACCCGGAGATATTGCTGTCGCGCGTCAAGGCCCACTTTGTCGATGCCGCCCACGTCCAGACCCTGCGCGTCAACAACGAGTATCTGGAGTTTGAGGTCGCCAAACATACACGCAAGTTTGTCGCCCTTCAGCAAGTCACCATTCTGGCGCTGGCCGCGCTAGCCGAGGTGCGTGATCACGATACCGGCCAGCACCTGCGCCGCACCCAGAACTACATTCGCGCTTTGGGCTTGCAACTGCGCTTGCACCCGAGGTTTTCCGGTTTTCTCAATGACACCGTGATCGACATGCTGTTCAACTGCGCACCACTGCACGACATTGGCAAGGTCGGCATCCCGGATCGGATCTTGCTCAAGCCCGGTCGCTACGAGCCAGATGAATTTGCCATCATGAAAACCCATCCTGCGCTTGGGTATGAGGCGCTGGAGCAGGCGCGGGAATCGGCCGGGGTATCCATGGAGTTTCTTGAAATCGCCAAGCAAATTGTCTACTCCCACCACGAAAAGTGGGACGGATCAGGCTATCCGCAGGGCCTCGCTGGTGAAGACATTCCGATACCAGCGCGCCTGATGGCACTGGCTGATGTGTATGACGCACTGGTCAGCCGGCGCGTCTATAAAGCCGCCATGAGCCATGCGCAGGCCACGCAGGTCATCATTGAGGGCCGGGGCACACACTTTGATCCGGACGTGGTGGAGGCCTTTGTGGCGCTGGGCGATGAGTTCCAGGCGATTGCCGGTCGCTTTGCAGACAGCGATGAAGCGTTGCAAGCCAAGGCGGCTTTTTTGTCCACGGTGACGGATTGATTGATACAACTCGCCGGAGTATCCCCCATGCATCAGCCCCTCCCAATTGTCCATATCGACCAGTTGCAGCCCGGCATATTTGTGTCACTGAACCTGGGCTGGCTCGACCACCCCTTTCTGGTCAGCTTTTTTTTGATCAAGGAGGCCGAGCAACTGGCGACGCTGCGCGAACTCGGTTTGAGTCACGTCTCCTACGATCCGCAACGCTCGAAATCAAAGCCGCTGGTACTGCAAAGTGATCCAGAAGCCTGCGCACCCGTACATGTACACATCACGCCTGAGAGTCAGCATTTGATGGATGAAAAACGCGCCCGCACCGGGCGCATGGCGCAGCACCACGAGCGCCTGCTGCTGTTTGAGCGAGAGTACGAAGAAGCCATCGGGGCGACCAAAAACGTTCACAACCGGAGCCTGAGTTCCTACTCCAGCAATCATGCGAATCCGCCATCACTACATCCCCATTGTTGAGGCCCGTCCCGGCATGGTGCTCGGCGCTTCAGCCCGGGTCATCGTGCGCGGCAGGCTGAGCCTGGAATTGCCCGCTGGCCATGCCCTGACCGAAGAAAACCTGCACCAGCTCAACACGCATCACGCCGAGTTCATTTTTGTCGATCTCAGCGACAGCCGCAGCGACCAGCAAGTCGCGCTCGATGCGGCCCTGGCGGCCCGGCGGGTGATGCAGATTTTTGAAGGCGCAGACCTCACCGACCCCAACATGGCCGCCCTGTTTGACCAGGTGCTGGGCTACCGGAGCGCATGATGAGCATCCCACTGATCACCCGCGACACGGTCATCAAAGGCAGCCGCAGCTTGCCGGTTTTTCCGCGCATCATCAATGAAATTCTGACCACCCTTGATGATCCCGATGCCAACTTCAATGTGCTGACCCGCTGCATCCACCTTGACCCCGTCATTACCGCCCGGGTGCTTTCGGTCGCCAACATGGCAGCGGTGCGCGGTCGCCGCGAGTCAGAGGTCAGCGACATCTACACCGCCATCTCGCTGGTGGGCATGAGCCGGGTGCGCCACATTGTGATGATCAGCAGTCTGGGGGCTTTTGTCGGCGGCATCACGCTGGGGGGCGGTCCGGGCAAGTTCTGGCAGCATAACGTGTCGGTTGGCGTATGTTGCCAGGAACTGGCGTTGCACATTTCAGTGCCCGTGTGCGTTGATTCGGCCCTGATTGCCGGCCTGTTGCACGATATCGGCCAACTCTGGCTGTTTGGGCATAACACCGGGGCATTCCAGCAGTGCTGGCATCAGGCCCTGGGCCGCAACGTCGGCATTGCAGAAATAGAGCGCGAGACCTTTGGTGTAGACCATGCCACCATTGGTGCCTGGCTGGCCGAGTACTGGGCTTTGCCCGCCGGCATTGCAGCCGCCATCCGAAGTCACCACGCGCCAGACTGTGTCAAAGATGCCAGCCCCGAGGCTAACTTGATACCCCTGGTGCATGTAGCCGAAGTGCTGAGCAACGCACTGGACCTGACCGGGCGCACTGAAAACCGCATCAACACCCTCTCCAATGCTGCCTGCTTGCAACTTGGGCTGGTCTGGGATGCCGACATCCGTTCGCTCTTTGGCCGCATGGAGGCACGCAGCTGCCATGCCAACAGGTTTTTCAACGCGCCTGAACGTTGACCACACAATTCACAGCCGCTTAACCCTTCATCCTGCGTCCACTGCCACACTTTTTATCCAAGAGGCTTTTCATGTCCACCATCCTCATCGTTGATGATCACTCCGACGCCATCAAGGCCGCCGACCATGACGACGGCCGCGCGCGCGGCGCTGATGCCTACTTCATCAAACCCTTCAGCCCGCTGCAAGTGGTCTCCTGGGTGCGGAGCAAAATTGGATGAACACCGCACAGCAAGACGCATCCCCCTGGGCACAGCGTCGTGCCAGTCAGGAACCAGGCATCCGTAACCAGCAGGACCTGACATGCTCCTGATTGCCAACAACCACCGCCGCACCCTGATCCTGCTTTGGGTGTCTGCCGGGATTTTTCTATGCCTGACCTGGTGGTACGTTTTTGCACTGGTCAGCGACGGCCGCAGCAAAGAGTTCGCCAACGCCGAACGTGACCTGGCCAACCTGACCCGTGTCAGTCAGGAGCATGCCAACCGCACTTTTCGCAGCGCCGACCAGGTGATCCGGTTCATCCAGTCGCGCTACCTTGAGATCGGCAACCGGCTTGACCTGGCCGAACTGACCGAGCGGGGCGTGATTGATGCCGAGATCTTTCCCCAGGTCGGCGTCATTGATGCCCAGGGCATTTATGTGCTGTCCAACCTGCCCACCAGCGGCAAACTCAATCTGTCTGACCGAGAGCACTTCAAGGTGCATGTGGCCACCGACACCGGGCAGATGTTTGTCTCCAAACCAGTGCTGGGGCGCGCCAGCAACAAATGGTCAATCCAGTTGACCCGTCGCATCAACCGCCCGAATGGCGAATTTGCCGGGGTGGTGGTGGTGTCGGTGGACCCCGGCTACTTCACCCGTTTCTATGGCGAACTCAAGCTGGGCCAGGAAGGTGTGATGGCGCTTTACGGCCTGGACGGGGTGGCGCGCGCGCGCATAGTCGGCAACCGGGAAGAATTCGGCACGCAGGCCCACGGTTCGATCATGCTGGAGCGCATTGCCGCTGGCCAGCCGGAGGGCAGCTACACCAGCCGCTCGGTGGTGGACGGCATTGAGCGCATGTACCACTATCGCAAGATACCGCAGTACCCGCTGGTGGTGACGGATGGGCTTGATACGCAGTATTTGCTGGCCAACTACCAGCGCGCCAAGGAGGCTTTCTGGTTGCAGGCCAGCATGGTGAGCGTGCTGATTTTGGCCCTGGCGACCGCGCTGACACGTTACCTGATGCAAATCCGCCGACAGTTGCTGTCGCGCCAACTCGCGCAGCGCCAGATTGAGGATCGCAATGAACAACTGAGTGCCATTTTCGAGCTGAGCCCGGACGGTTTTGTCTCGTTTGACGAGCAGCGACGCGTCAAATACATCAGTCCGGCCTTTGTCCAGATGACCGAGCCAGGCGCAGACCGGCTTGAAGGTCTCGATGAGAACGACTTTTCCGCCTGGCTGGCGCAGCGTTGCAAGCCAGGCAGCCAATTTGTTGGAGTGGAGGCCCTGCGTACCAGTGTCGCCAAAGGCAAAACCGACAAACGCGAGCTGATCGAACTCAACATTCAGGGCAAACGGGTACTGCAGGTGGGCTTGCGCTGTAGCCAGGCCAGTTCGGTGTCGCAAATTTTGTACCTGCGTGATGTCACCCATGAGACCGAAGTCGATCACATGAAAAGCGAGTTTCTCTCGACCGCAGCACACGAACTGCGCACCCCGATGGCCAGCATTCTGGGGTTTTCCGAGATTTTGCTCAGCGACGAGTATGACCCGCCAACCCAACACGAATTTTTGACCACGATTTACGAACAGTCCAAGTTGATGGCCAACATCCTCAACGAACTGCTCGATCTGGCCCGCATTGAAGCCCGGCGCGACAAGGACTTTCGCTACACCCGGGTCGAGGTGCAAGAGCTGGTGGCAGGCGTGGTCAAGTCCTATCAGTTGCCGCCCGGGCGCAACGCGCCTCAGATTGAGATGCCGCCAGAGCCTTTGTACCTGATGGCCGATGCTGGCAAGCTGCGCCAGGCGGTACTCAACGTGGTGTCCAACGCCTACAAGTATTCTCCGGCGGGTGGCAGCGTGTTGATCAAGGCTGCCATCAAGGACGAAGACGGCCAGGCGCAGCAAGTCTGCATTGAAGTGGCCGACCCGGGCATTGGCATGACGCCAGAGCAACTGGCGCGCGTGTGCGAGCGTTTTTACCGGGCCGATTCCTCCGGCAAGATATCAGGCACGGGTCTGGGCATGAGCATCGTCAAGGAAATTATCGAACTGCATCACGGCATGCTCACCCTCGACAGCACGCCTGGCCAGGGCAGCCGGGTACGTTTGTGCCTGCCTTCCTATTCAGCGTCGCAAGCGGCTTTTGAACCCAGCACGCAAACGCGGCGGGTGACCGACAGTCGCCCGGCCGCGCTTTAAGCTGAGGAATCCAGCGTCAATCACCCCGGCCTAAAGGCCGGAGCTTGGAGCCGCAAGGCAACGAGCTAGGTTGAAGCAGACTAAGCGCCTCGGATGCCTTAATCCGAGCTTCATTGCCGAGTAGAGCGGGCGCTACGTTAGTAACAGGTCGTTAAGACGCACCAGCAGATGCTTCCTCAGTCTGCTGCTCTGCAAGGCTTTAATCATGCAGACCAAAGGTAAAGGGTCGAAGGTCTTAGTCGCTGATCGAAAGGTCGGGAGCCGGTTATTGACATTGTCGAGGGGAGATTGAGCAACTGGCGAGGGATACCACCCTATTGCTCAGCGTAACCATGGCCTTTACGGGCCAGCGCCTCACGGCCCAGCAGGTTGAAAGCCTGCACCTTACAACGGACTAAACAAGAAAGGAAAGCGTGATTCAGGTAAGTCCAAGGGCAGCGACTGCTTTGCAGTCGGCGCTCTACCTCCCCGGCATGAATGCCGGGGTTTGTGCGCCCGTGAAGGCGCTACGTTAGCACGGTGTAAGTCCGTGTCAGGGTAAGCCAAGGCCCTGTAGTCGAAGGTAACTGCGTCGCTGCGAGGCGGGGTGGAGAGCAACTGGAGACAAACTGGCAGTCCGCAGTAAAGC
>CAIQOO010000166.1 GCA_903873485.1 uncultured beta proteobacterium
AGTCAAGCTACTTGCGACCAAAGAATTATTCGTAATACTTATGTCGTTGCCCGCGCTGTTCGTTAATGTGATGCCATCTCCCGCAGCATTGAGTTTTGCAGTCACCCCGGTTTGGGATGTCTTGTCGTTGAACGCTGCGATGCCACCAGCGAACCTGTTTGCGTCGGCGAGCGCCCCCACCTTAAACGCAACGGTTGCAAAATTAACGGCAGCGTTATCTGATATAACACTCAAACTGAAACTGGAGTCAGCAGAAATAGCAGTGGCATCAATTTCCGTGCGAGCCGATGCCGACACCCCTGTGGATTCGGTCTTGGCATTGACGAGGGCCGCCACCTTCTGCGCACTATCCCCCGCAAGATAATCCACATCCGCCGAACCAAGGGAACCATTGATTTTAATGGTATCCGCAACGATGGTACTGGCCGGACCGAGTATTGCGGTTGATACGTTTGCGCCAGCGGTAACAGTACCGAATACCAGATCGCCAACACCACCAGCGGTTGCCGCCGCCAACGAGCCGATACGATTGTTGCCATACTGGTTGGTGCTGAAATTGGCTGTGTTCGTCGTGATGGTTTGATTGGTATTGGCACCGACCTGAAAGGTGGCTGAGCCAAAGCTGCCATCGAGCAGATTCTTGCCGTTGAACTGGGTGGTTTTGGCAACCCGATCCAGCTCTGAAGTGAGTTGCCCGACTTCAGCATTGAGTGCCGCGCGGTCAGTGGCCGAGTTGGTGGCATTGGCGGACTGCACCGACAGTTCCCGCACCCGCTGCAAGATGGTGCCCATGGTACTCAAGGCACCTTCAGCGGTTTGCGCCATCGAGATACCGTCATTGGAATTGCGCACCGCCTGGTTCAAACCCTTGATTTGTGAGGTGAAACGCTCCGAAATGGCCAGCCCGGCGGCATCATCCTTGGCGCTATTGATGCGCAAGCCCGACGACAGGCGCTGCATGGTCTGGGACAATGAACCCTGACTGACACTCAGATTGCGCTGGGCCGACAGAGAAGCGATATTGCTGTTGATGGTGGCTGACATTTTAAAATCTCCGTTAAGTCTGACTGAAAACGGCATTGCTGCCGACCCTTGTCCGTTACCCTTCAAACCAGCTAGCGGACCGCGAGCCTGATTGACAGCCCGTTGAAGCTATTTTCGGCTTGATGGGGAAGAACTTTAGTGCCAATGGCCGGGATATTTGTGGCGCAAAAGTGGCCGCGTTACCATGCGCCCATGAACAAATTCTTCAACACCGCCGGCCCGAACCAGCCAGACATCCACTACACCCTGTCACCGATCGAGCGGGTGAACTGGCCTGAACTCTCCAGCCTGATTGCGGCGCGCAAATATTTCATCCTGCACGCGCCGCGCCAGACCGGCAAGACCAGTCTGTTGATTAACCTGATGCACTTCATCAACGCCCAGGGGCAATACCGAGCGCTTTACGTCAACATTGAGGCGGCACAGGCGGCGCGCAATGATGTCCCCGCTGCCGTAGCCAGCATGGTGCAGGCCCTGGCCAGCGCAGCGCGGCACTACTGGAAAGACCAGCAGGCCGAGCAGGTGGCACTGGATGTTTTGAGCCGGCCTGTGACTGGCGAGGGGGTGCGTCTGGTGTTGCAAACCTGGTCCGAGCAAAGCACCAAGCCGCTGATCGTCTTTTTAGACGAAGTCGATGCGCTGGTGGGTGACACGCTGATCTCGCTGCTGCGCCAGATTCGCGCCGGCTATGCCCAGCGCCCCGAGGCTTTTCCGCAAAGCATGGTGCTGTGCGGCGTGCGTGATGTGCGCGATTACCGCATTCACCGCCCGGACGGCGAGGTCATCACCGGCGGCAGCGCCTTCAATATCAAAAGCGAATCGATTCGCCTGAGCGACTTTACCCAGGCCGATGTCAAAGCGCTGTTGCAGCAACACACCGATGCCACCGGCCAGACTTTTGAAGCCGGTGTGCTGGAAGAAATCTGGCTCGATACGCAAGGCCAGCCCTGGCTGGTGAATGCACTGGCCTATGAAGCCTGTTTTCGCAGCACCGGCCAGACCGACCGCAGCCAG
>CAIQOO010000167.1 GCA_903873485.1 uncultured beta proteobacterium
ACGGCATCCCGTCGTATTGAAGGGAAAAAAAATCAAAATTCCCAAGAAAGAGGATGCTTAAAGCTTCCTCCTCGTCGAAATTTTACTATCCGATCGCCAACTGAAAACAGTTGGATGGGATAACTTTGTTCAAAGTCCAATTACAGTGGTGGCGGGAGAAACCTCGAATGTCTAAAGTTGAGTTTGATCTAATCGAGAGGTTCTGACACACGCGATGACCAAGGAAACCCTCAATGAAGAGCGATGAATTTCAGGCCGAACTCGACACCTTAGTTGCCACTCAAGCCGGTTTAATGGCCATAGTCGGCTCACTCATGGCGACTCATCCCGATTTCGATCGGTTCCAGCTTCACTTGACCGGACTTCTGGAAGTGTTGCTGACTGGCGATGCAGGGCAGGTTTTTACGCCAAAGCAGCGTCAGCAGGCGCGTGAGTTCGTCGAAATGTTGCAGCATCTCAACAAAGCTCCTGCAAAAATCGACCCGCTTGCGTCTATGCCAAATCTTTAGCATTCGTCACAGACGGCAATGGTTCAATTTGTTTTAATCTAGCCTTAATCCATTGAAAATCAATCCAGTTCAGATCAAGGCAGTTACCTGCTTATTATTTTTAGGGTGCAACGCCTCAATCTCAAGAAACAACAAAGTCTGAAGCATCTATTGCCAATACATTTATACCGACCAAAACAACCAAAACCTCACCTGTAGCCAATGAGATTACGGTGTCTGTTGAATGCAAGCAATTATCCTGCGCTATCCTCAAATCACTAAAAACCAACCCTTGCAACCCGATCACGTCAGAGCCATTTTTGAAATCAGTGATTCGTGCTGCATCATTGATAAGTTTGGACGCATCTGCCTTGGAGAAAACGAATGGTAACCGTTTAGACCCCCCCTGCGAAATCTTGGTTTTTTCCCCGTAAACTACACGTCCTTATCACCCAACAAGACATCACAAACCCCGACAGCCCTGATGAAACTCAGCGATACCGACCTAAAACAACTCGATACAGCTTGGGCACTGGGCTTACCGCCCCTGCGCAAGGACAAGTTGTTGGTTACGCTGATTGAGGACTTAAAGGAAGCTCGTGAACGACTGGCTGCCAACTCCCAAAACAGTTCGCGCCCCCCGCGAACCGATGCGCCCTGGACAAGTGTTCCCGCCACAGTTGCCCAAGTTGATGCATCGCAAACACCCCCTGACGCTGTAGCGGACAAGCCCCAACCTGATGCCAAAGCGCCCCCAAAAGACGCGCAGGACGTAAGAACGCCAGCCCAAGACAACCCGACGACGGCACCGCCAGCCCAGGACAACCCGACGACGGTACCGCCAGCCCAAGACAACCCGACGACGGTACCGCCAGCCCAAGACAGCCCGACGACAGCACCGCCAGCCCCAGCCAACCAGAAACGCAAAGTGGGACATCAAGACGGAGCCCCAGGTCATGGACGCGCCCTCACGCTGCCGGTAAGCGCCACCCACACCCACATGGCCAGCCATTGCGCGGTATGTCAGGATGCGCTGGAGGCACACAGCTTTCGTCCCCTTGGCGGCCATTACGTACTCGATGTCACCATCAGCGCGCATCAGGGACTCGCGGGCATCAGCGTCACCCATGAAAAGCACATCTACGGTGCAACCCCCTGTGCGGGCTGCGGACACCTCAACCACAGTGAGCCAGGCAGTTGCCCGGATGATTCGTCATGGAAAAATCTTCCCATGAACGAGCGAGGACTGGTGGGACCCATGTTGGCCAGCCTGATCGTGTGCATGGCAAAACGCATGCGTTTATCGCGCCACCTTACCCAGGAATTCCTGTTCGACTGGCTTGGCATCTACCTCAGCACCAGCACCATCAACCGCTGCATCCATGAAGCCGGACGTGCAGTAGAACCATTGGAAGAAGAACTGGTCAAGGAAATCGAGGCCGCAGCTCTGGCGCATGCCGATGAGACTCCGTGGAAAGAATGGGGAAAGTTGCTGTGGCTATGGGTCATCGTCACTCCCACGGTATGCCTGTTTCTCATTGGAGACCGCAGCAAGGAACTGGTGACCAATCTTTTTGGCGAGCAGTTCAGCGGCTGGCTGATGAGTGACGGCTACATGGTTTACCGCAAATTCAAAAACCGCCTGCGCTGCTGGGCACACGTCACCCGCAAGGCGCGGGGCCTGGAAGAGGCCTTCAACGCAGAGGCAGTCACCTTTGGAAGAGATGTAAACCAATGGCTTGACCGGCTCATGAAAGCCATTTACGAAGCCCGTGAAAGCCCCCCGCAGACCTGTCTGACGATCACTTTTGCCGCCGAATTGGCTGCGTTCAAGCAACTGTGCGAACAGCACCGTGACTCAACGCATGACAAGACGCGGGCGCTTGCGCGGGAGTTTCTCAATGATTGGGATGCCTTCTGGATCGTGCTGCAATATCCCTTTCTCCCATTGACCAACAATGAGGCCGAGCGTGCGCTGCGCCATTGGGTGATCGCCCGCCTGATCAGCCAAGGCACACGCACCGAGCAAGGCACAAGAGCCTTTGGGTTGCTCGCCAGCGTGATTGAGACTTGCCGCAAGCGCAAGATATTGCCGTGGCCTTACCTGGCGAAGGTCATCGCCGAACGTCGCAAAGGAAATCCGGCCCCATCATTTGCATCGGCGGCCCTCGCCGCTTGATCAAAATGAGGGGGGGGTCTAAACGGTTACGCATTATCACTTTCAAGCAGAGTTCTGTTTCTGGTCCAAAAACGATTAATCCCGGACTTGTTACGACGAATAACTATCTTTTGTATTACGTTAAAAATAAAGCCTTGTGGCGACCAAATCGGGTATTTGTGCCAACGCGACGCGATGATCGTTATTCAAAGGTCATTGAAAACGCTGACGATAGTTTTCAGAGTTGGCGACTCATTTCGTTGAAAGATGCATTTTTGAAGAGCCATTCTTTGGCTGTTTGGGATGATGCCAAGCGTAAGTTTATGGATAAGCTTGAGGAGCGAATTTCGCAGTTTGTGATTAACAATGCGCATCGAGTTGTCCGCACTGCACGTGTTGCAGCAAAAGATGTGAATGAATCTGCGCGCACTGCATTGGAACAATCAACAAAAAATGCTAACGAAGTACAAAGAAGTGTGAGGCCAGACAAAAGTGACTATTTCTTTTTGAATGGTGAGCAATTAATTTTTTATAAAACAAAAACTCGATCAATTGATGGAGTGTTGCGAACAGCATCACCATTGACCAATCTCTGGGATGACTTGCTCTCCAACAACCTTCATAACGAGGGAGCTGTGAGTTTCCCAAATGGCAAGAAACCCGAGGCTTTGATCAAACGATGTGTTGAACTTGCCACCAACCCCGGCGACCTCGTCCTAGATTCCTTCGCGGGTTCCGGCACCACTGGCGCCGTCGCCCACAAAATGGGCCGCCGCTGGATCATGGTCGAGCTGGGCGAGCATTGCCACACGCACATCGTGCCGCGCCTGCAAAAAGTCATCGACGGGCAAGACCCTGGCGGTGTCACGCAGGCCACCAGTTGGGCAGGCGGTGGCGGTTTTCGGTATTACGAACTGGCCCCCACGCTGCTGTCCACCGACCGCTGGGGCAATCTGGTCATCAACCCCGAGTACGACGCGGGCATGTTGTCGGCGGCGATGTGCAAGCTTGAAGGCTTCACCTACGCGCCGTCCGAGACTTTATGGTGGCAGCAGGGGCGCAGCAGCGAGTGCGACTTTATCTATGTCACCACCCAAACGCTGGGGCCGGAGCAACTCGAAGCCTTGAGCCACGAGGTCGGCACCGACCCCGGCGACCCGCGCAGTCTGCTGGTGTGCTGCGGTGCTTACCGGGGTGTCACGGCTGATCAAGCCGCCAAAGCCTGGCCCAACCTGACGCTGAAAAAAATCCCCAAGATGGTGAAAGACCGCTGCGAGTGGGGCCATGACGACTACAGCCTGAACGTGGCCAACCTGCCGATGGCGCAGAAGAAGGTGGATGACACTCCGGCGCAGAATGATTTGTTTGGCGGTGATGCGGCATGACGCAGCCCAAAATCATCATCATTGCCGGGCCGAATGGCGCAGGCAAGACAACTTTTGCGCGGGAATTTTTGCCTCAGGAGGCGGGTTGCCCGGTTTTTATCAACGCCGATTTGATTGCCGCCGGGCTGTCGCCCTTTGCGCCAGAGCGGGCTGCCATTCAAGCCGGGAGGTTGACGCTGGCGGCGATTGCACAGCATGTCGCCAGGCGCGAGAGTTTTGCCTTTGAAACCACCTTGTCTGGCAAAACCTATGCCAGGCAGATTCCGCAATGGTGGCAATGGGGCTATCGCGTTGAGTTGTTTTTTTTGAGCTTGGCATCGGCCGATATGGCGGTGCAGCGTGTGGCCGAGCGAGTCCGCCAGGGTGGTCATGACATTCCAGAAGCCACTATTCGTCGCCGCTTTGACGCAGGGATGCGGCTGTTCTTTGAGGTGTATCGACCCTTGGTTGACCCATGGGTTCTTTATGACAATTCGGGCGATGAGCCCTTGTTGATCGACTGGAGCGACAAGCCATGACAACCCCCAAGCAAGAGAATCAACCCGTGGCCAGCCATGGCCAGATGCCACCCGGTGCGGATGGCGACATCAAAGGCTCGCTCACTGCCCTGTGCAGGGCCGCGTTGCGGGCGCGCCAGGTGGCGCACCAGACCGGCACTGATTTGATCGTGGTTCGCGCGGGTCAAGTGGTGCGCGTATCACCAAGGCAACACAACGCGCCATAGAAAACAAAAGGGAGAAACCATGAGTCAACGCGAAGTCAACACTATCGCAGGCCGCCTGAGCCTGCGCCCGTCGCAAACCGAGTCCCTCGCCAAGCTGGCCAACGCCATTGAGGCGTCTCCCGCCATGCTGCAGCCCAACCGCGATGCGGCAGATGTGGCCGCCATTCTGGCCACGCTCAAGGCCCAGTTCCCCATGCTGCAAGACTTTGAACGCGACTTTCCGTCGCTGTGCTTTGCGCTGGCCACCGGTGTCGGCAAGACGCGGCTGATGGGGGCGTTCATCAGCTACCTGTACGCGGCGCATGGCATCAAACACTTTTTTGTGCTGGCACCCAACTTGACGATTTACAACAAGCTGATTGCCGACTTCACGCCCAACACGCCCAAATATGTGTTCAAGGGTGTGGCCGAGTTTGCGGCGTATCCGCCCGAGATCATCACCGGCGACAACTACGAAGAGCGCGCCCAGGCGCTGGGCGATTTGCTGTCGCCAGTGACTATCAACATTTTCAATATCGCCAAAATTTCTTCCGAGGTGCGCGGTGGCAAGGCACCGCGCATCAAGCGCTTGAGCGAGTACATCGGCCAGAGTTATTTTGACTATCTGGCCGGTTTGCCGGACCTGGTGCTGCTGATGGACGAGTCGCATCGCTACCGCGCCAGCGCCGGGGTGCGCGCCATCAACGAGTTGCGGCCGCTGATCGGGCTGGAACTCACGGCCACGCCTTTTGTGGAAAGCACCAAAGGGCCGGTGCCGTTTAAAAACGTGGTGATGGATTACCCGCTGGCGCGGGCCATGGACGACGGCTTTGTGAAAGATCCTGCCGTGGTGACGCAGCGCAACTTTGATGCGAAAAGCATGCCGCCCGAAGAGGTCGAGCGAGTCAAGCTGCAAGACGGGGTGCGCATGCACGAGGCCACCAAGGTGGAGCTGAAAACTTATGCCCGCACGCATGGCGTAAAAGAGGTCAAGCCTTTCATGCTGGTGATTGCACGCGACACCACCCATGCAGGGGTTTTGCTGGCGCTGTTGCAGTCAGACGCTTTCTTTGGCGGGCGCTATGCCAACAAGGTGATTCAGGTTGACAGCAGCAAGAGCGGCGCGGACGAAGAAGAAATGATTCGCCGCCTGCTGGCGGTGGAGAGCGTGGATGAACCGACCGAGATCGTGATTCACGTCAACATGCTCAAAGAGGGCTGGGACGTGACCAACCTCTATACCATCGTGCCGCTGCGCGCCGCCAATGCCCGCACGCTGGTGGAGCAGTCGATTGGTCGCGGCCTGCGCCTGCCTTACGGCAAACGCACCCAAAATGCGGCAGTGGACCGGCTCAACATCATCGCCCATGACCGGTTTCAGGACATCATTGACGACGCCAACCGGGCCGACTCGCCGATCAGGCTCAAGACCCTGATTCTGGACGCGCCCGATGCGGGCGATGACCGGCTGCAGAGCCAGACGGTTCAGCCCAATCTGGTGGCGGCCTTGGGCCTGAATCAAGACCCGGACGGGCCTGAACCGGCTGATGCTGCCGCCCGGGCTGCGGCCAGCGGCGTGCCGGCGGCTACACCGGTGTTCAGCACCACCCAAGAACGGCAGGCAGCGCACCTGGTGATGCAGGTCTTGGCAGAGTACGAGGTGCGCACCACCGAAGCCCCCACGCGGCAAGCCTTTCTGGTGCCTGAACTGCAGGCGCGCATTGCCGATGCAGTCAGGGAGCGCCTGGCACCAGTGCAGCCCAGCGTGCTGGCGGGCACGGATGCCCCGCCTGAATTGGACTTGGCAGATGTGGTGCGCCGCACGGTGGATGTGGTGGTGCAGCAAACCATCGACATTCCGCGCATTGCGGTCGTGCCCCGGGGGGGTTGTGACCAGTGGCTTCAAACCCTTTACGCTGGATGTGACTGGCCTGCACCTGCAGCCCAGAGACCGTTCGCTGGTGGGGCAGAGCCTGCGCACACATGCCCAGTTCACCTACACCGCAGAGGCCGGGCGCGCCGAGCGGCGGCTGGAGGACTACATTGTTCATGCGCTGATTGACTTCGACGACATTGATTACACGGTGCATGCCAGCCTGCTGTACGACTTGGCCGGCCAAATGGTGGCGCATCTGCAAGGCTATCTTCCTGACCCCAATGACGTGCGCAGTGTGCTGGATCTGGACCGGCAACTGATTGCCAAGAATATCCATGCCCAGATGATGGCGCACTTTTATGAATCGGCCACCGAATACGCCGTGGAAGTGCGGCGCGGCTTTACGACACTGAAAGAACCCACCTACACCGTGGGCGCGGACGAGCCACTGCGCGACTGCCCCGACACGGTGGATGAACCCGACCGGATCAAGCAAATGGTGTTCGGGCATTTCTCGCGCTGCCTGTACCCGCAGCAAAAGTTTGACTCAGACACCGAGCGGCGCTTTGCCGTGATTCTGGAGCGCGATGCAGACAAGTGGTTCAAGCCCGCCAAAGGGCAGTTCCAGTTGTTTTACAAGCTGGGCGTGGAGCAGCCGGAGTATGTGCCCGACTTTGTGGCCGAAACCGCGCACCACTTGCTGATGTGCGAGACCAAGGCACGCAACGACTTGGGCGCAGACGACGTCAAAGCCAAAGCCGAAGTGGGTGCCTTGTGGTGCAAACATGCCTCAGACCATGCACATGCCACAGGTGCCAAGCCCTGGAAGTACCTGCTGATACCCCACGATCAGGTGACCGAGGACAAGCGACTGAGGGATTACTTGTCGTTTGCGCAAGGCGGTTGAACTGGAGAAATGCCAACGGCACCCGCAGGTGCCGTTTTCAGTCAGGTTTTAAGTGCCAAATTGGCCTCTAGCCCTTATGGCTATTGCGCAAGCAGCTATATATTAAATAGCGTCCATTAAACCGTTGCAGGCGCTGCCGCAACTGCTGCCGCCTTGACCTTCAGCCGCCAGCCATGCAGCAGCGGCTCGGTGTAGCCGCTGGGCTGCGCCAGTCCCTTGAACACCAGATCACACGCCGCCTGATAGGCCATCGACGTGTCAAAGTGCCCGGCCATCGGCTTGTACAGCGGGTCGCCGGCGTTTTGCCCGTCCACCACAGCGGCCATGCGCTCGAAGGTTTCCTTGATTTGTGCCTCGGTCACGACACCATGGTGCAGCCAGTTGGCCATGTGCTGGCTGGAAATGCGCAGGGTGGCGCGGTCTTCCATCAGGGCGATGTTGTGGATGTCGGGCACCTTGGAGCAGCCGACGCCCTGGTCAATCCAGCGCACCACATAGCCCAGAATGCCCTGGGCGTTGTTGTCAAGCTCCTGCTGTTTTTCTGCCGCGCTCCAGTTCGGGCTGGCCGCTACCGGAATCGTCAGCAGGCCGGCCAGCAGCGCATCGCGCTCCTTGTCGGCATTGATTTTTTCCATTTCCCTTTGCACATCGCCCACCAGCACCTGGTGGTAGTGCAGCGCGTGCAGGGTGGCACCGGTCGGGCTTGGCACCCAGGCGGTGTTGGCACCGGCCTTGGGGTGGGCAATTTTTTGCTCCAGCATGGCCTTCATCAAGTCCGGCATGGCCCACATGCCCTTGCCGATTTGTGCCTTGCCACGCAGGCCGCAGCCCAAACCGACCAGCACGTTGTTGCGCTCGTAAGCCTGAATCCAGGCGCTGGTTTTCATGTCGCCCTTGCGGATCATCGGGCCAGCCAACATGGCGCTGTGCATCTCGTCGCCGGTGCGGTCCAGGAAGCCGGTGTTGATGAAGGCGACGCGGCTGCTGGCGGCTTCGATGCAGGCCTTCAGGTTGACGCTGGTGCGGCGCTCTTCGTCCATGATGCCGAGCTTGACGGTGCTGTCATCGAGGCCCAGCATTTTTTCGACCCGGCCAAACAGTTCGCTGGCAAAAGCCACCTCGGTCGGGCCGTGCATCTTGGGCTTGACGATATAGACCGAACCCTTGCGCGAGTTGCGGATGGCGTCTTTTTTGGTTTTGTTCAGATCGTGCATGGCAATCGTGGTGGTGACCACGGCATCCAGAATGCCCTCGGGGATTTCGCGCACAGCGCCGGCTTTGTCGGTGTACAAAATCGCCGGGTTGGTCATCAGGTGGCCGACATTGCGCACAAACATCAATGACCGGCCATGCAGGCGCACCTGCTTTTCACCGTCGGGCGCGGTGTAGAGGCGGTCGGCATTGAGGCCACGGGTGATGGTTTTGTCGCCTTTGGCCACCTCTTCGGTCAGCGTGCCTTTGAGGATGCCGAGCCAGTTGCTGTAGGCCAGCAGTTTGTCGTCGGCATCGACGGCAGCGACCGAGTCTTCCAGATCGAGGATCGTCGATAGCGCGGCTTCGACCACCAGATCAGCCACACCGGCGGGGTCGTCGGCACCAATTGGCGTGGTCCGGTTGATGATCAGGTCCAGGTGCAGGCCGTTGTGTTCAAACAGCACCGAGCTTGGTGCCTTGGTTTCGCCCTGGTAGCCGACAAACTGCTCAGGGTTGGCCAGGCTGGTGTTGCTGCCGTCGGCCAGCTTGATCGCCAGCTTGCCAGCCTTGATGCGGTAATCGACCGAATCGACATGCGAACCCTTGCGCAGCGGCGCGCAGCGATCGAGCACATGGCGGGCGTATTCAATCACTTTGGCACCGCGCTTGGGGTTGTAGCCGCCATTTTTGCCGGCTTTTTCACAGCCCTTGGTCTCGTCAATCACGTCGGTACCATACAGCGCGTCGTACAGGCTGCCCCAGCGGGCGTTGGCAGCGTTCAAGGCATAGCGGGCGTTCAAAATCGGCACCACCAGTTGTGGACCGGCCTGCTTGGCCAGTTCGGCATCGACCTTGGTGGTGCTGATGCGGGCCTTTTTGGGCGGTGGCACCAGGTAGCCAATGCCTTCCAGAAAGGTCCGGTAGGCCGGTATGTCCTGAATCGGGCCGGGATGGCTTTTGTGCCAGCGATCAAGCTCGGTCTGCAGGCGGTCGCGCTCGGCCAGCAGGGCGATGTTTTTCGGGGCCAGATCAGCCACGATGCCATCAAAACCTTTCCAGAACTTGGCCGGCGTGATGCCGGTGCCAGGCAGCACCTGGGTTTGAATGAATTGGCACAAGTTGGCAGCCACTTGCAGGCGATTTTTGGTGATGCGTTCAGTCATGATGAGGCGTCGAGTTAAGAAAGGGGGGTGACAAGGGTTGGGAAAAGGTCCGGCGCGCCGGGCACAGCAAGGCCAAGCCGGGGGGTGTGCAGGGTAATGGACACGGACATTGCTTCATTTTAGTGACTGCAACCGACACCCGGTGCAGCTTTGTTGCATGACGGCAGTTTCCGCATGGCGTGGCGTGTCGTGCCGCAGGCCCGCCAACTGGGAAATAATCGGCAGATCGTTGTCATTTTTTCTGAAAGCTGCCGATGCGCCACACCCCTGCCACCTCCTTGAACCCCTTGCCCCTGGCCGGCCTGCGGGTGGTTGAATTCACCCACATGGTGATGGGGCCGACCTGCGGCATGGTGCTGGCCGACATGGGCGCCGAGGTGATCAAGGTGGAACCCATCGAGGGCGACCGCACCCGCCACTTGCTCGGTGCCGGTGCCGGGTTTTTCCCGATGTTCAACCGCAACAAAAAAAGCATCGCGATTGATTTGCACCAGCCCGAAGGCGCTGCCGTGGCGCGCAAACTGGCAGCCAGTGCCGATGTGGTGGCAGAAAATTTCAAGCCTGGCACCATGGGCAAATACGGACTGGACTACGCCGCCTTGAGCCAGCACAACGCTCGGCTGATTTACGTCAGCCACAAGGGATTCTTGCCCGGCCCGTATGAAAACCGCCCGGCGCTCGACGAAGTGGTGCAGATGATGGGCGGCCTGGCTTACATGACCGGTCGCCCGGGCGACCCGCTGCGCGCCGGCACCAGCGTCAACGACATCATGGGCGGCATGTTTGGCGCCATTGGGGCATTGGGTGCGCTGCTTCAGCGCTCAATCACCGGGCGCGGCCAGGAGGTGCAAAGCGCGCTGTTCGAGAACAATGTGTTTTTGGTTGGCCAGCACATGCTGCAGTACGCGGTGACCGGGCAGGCGGCGGCACCGATGCCGGCGCGCATTTCCCCTTGGGCGGTGTATGACGTGTTTACCGTGAAAGACGGCGAGCAGATTTTTCTGGCGGCGGTCAGCGATGCCCAGTGGGCCAGCTTTTGTGATGCGCTGGGTCTGGCGGATCTGAAGGCCGACCCGCGTTACGGCAGCAACAACGATCGGGTGCGCGAGCGCCCGACGCTGATCCCGCTGCTGCGCGAGCGTCTGGCAGCGCGCAGTGCCGCCGAGCTGACCGCCATTTTGCAGGCCCATGAACTGCCCTACGCGCCCATCCGCAAGCCCGAGGAACTGTATGACGATGCGCATCTGCTGGCCACTGGCGGTCTGGCCGACATCACCCTGCCCGATGGCGAGCGCGCCGGAGAAACTGTCAAGACCACGCTGCTGCCCTTTACCCTGGATGGCCAGCGCCTGGGCGTGCGCAGCAACCCGCCCCGGCTGGGTTCGCACACCCGGGAGCTGCTGGCCGGGCTGGGCTTTGCCGCAGAACAAATTGAGTCGCTGCTGGCGCAGGCGGCAGTGGCCTGAGACAGCCGGCAAGGCAGAACCGTGACCGCATGAGTCGTCGCCAACAACCCAACACTGGCATGAACGATGATGCCGTGCCAGAGGGCCAGATTGCGTCGGTCAGGGCACAAGGCGCCGCCCCAGATGCCGCCGCGCGCAAAGGCGTGATCATCTGTGCCGACGATTTTGCGGTCAACCAGAGTGCCTCGCTGGGCATTGCCCGGCTGGCGCGCCTGGGGCGCATCAGCGCCACCAGCGTCATGGTGCTGTCGCCGCGCTGGCAGCATGATGCCGCGCTGCTGCAAGACTTGCGCTGCCGCATCGACGTCGGCCTGCATCTGGACTGGACCAGCCAATTTGCACTGGATGCCGGGCATGGCATGACTTTGGGTGCGGCGATGCGCCGGGCGATGCTCGGTGGTTTTGACCAGGCACTGGCCAGCACGCTGATCGAGCGGCAACTCGATTTGTTTGAATGCCGGTGGCAGGCGGCACCGGACTATGTCGATGGTCATCAGCATGTGCAGCAGTTTGCCGGCATCCGCGAGGCGCTGGTTGGCGTATTGGTGCGCCGTTATGCGGCACAGGCCGTCAAGCCCTATCTGCGAATCTCGCGGGCACCGCCGGGCGCTGCCAGCTTGAAAAGCCGGGTGATTGCCTGGATGGGCGCCAGCGCTCTTGATAATATAGCTGCCAGCGCAGGACTGGCAAGGGCTACAGGCCTTTTAGGCATATATAACCTGGCTGGCGGCCCGGCCCGCTACGCCAGCCTGATGGCGCGCTGGCTGCGCCAGGCCCCGGCTGCGGCCATCATCATGTGCCATCCGGCGCAGGCCGCCGAACCAGACGACGAGATCGGCATCGCCCGGGCGCAGGAGTTTGCCTATCTGGCGAGCGGCGATTTTGCCGAAGCCTTGCAGTGGGCGCAGGTACGCCCGGTGCGTGGGGATGAAGCCATCGGCACCTCTAAAATTCGCCGGTGATGAATTCCCCGACACCCCCTTTGTTGCACGCCAAAACGCTGACCGAGCAACACATTTCCAGGCTGATACTGGCCGCCCTGTGGCTGCTGCTGCTGCTGCTGGCTGCGCTGCGGCCGCTGGCGGTGCCCGACGAAGGACGCTACGGCGAAATTGGCCGCTGGATGCTGATCAGCGGCGACTGGCTGACGCCCCGGCTCAACGGCATTCCGTTTTTTCACAAGCCGCCGCTGCTGTACTGGCTGGAAGCCATCAGCCTGGCGACTTTTGGCGTGCATGAGCTGGCGCTGCGGCTGGTGCCGGCCCTGCATGCCGGCCTGATGCTGGCCGCGCTGTACCTGGTGGCGCGCCGCATCAGCACCGAGCAAATCGCCCGGCGTGCCGTGCTGATGCTCGGCAGCAGCCTGGGCTTTCTGGTGGGCGGCCAGTATGTCAACCACGACATGATGGTGGCCGCCTGGATTGGTGTGGCGATCTGGTGTTTTGCTCAAGCCTTCATGGCCGTCGGCAAACCCGATGCGGCGCTGGCGCGGCTGGGCTTTCTGGCCTGCGCCATGGGGCTGCTGAGCAAGGGGCTGATTGGTGTGGCACTGCCCGGCATGGTGATTTTTTTCTGGCTGATTTGGACCCGCCAGTTCAAGAAAATCCGCTACCTGCCTTGGCCTGGCGGCCTGGCCTTGTTTGCCGTGGTGGCGCTGCCCTGGTTTGTGCTGGCGCAACAAAAGTATCCTGAATTTTTCAACTACATGTTTGTCGGGCAGCAGTTCAACCGCTACACCGCGCAGGTCTATAACAACCCGCAGCCTGCCTGGTTTTACCTGGTGGTGCTGGTTTTGCTGCTGTTTCCCTGGGTCTTTTTTGCGCTGGCACAGATGCGCAGGGTCACCACCATGACGTTGACCTCCGCCATTGGCATGGAGCAGGCCTGGTGGCGGCTATGCTGGGTCTGGGTCGGGGCGATTTTGCTATTTTTCTCGATCCCCAACTCCAAGCTGGTGGGCTATATCCTGCCGGTGCTGCCGCCGCTGGCGCTGCTGGCGGCGTTGGGCTGGCAGCGCAGCATGGCGCACCGTGCGCTGGCCGGGCCGGCATTTGCGGGTTTGCTGCTGCTCAATGTCGGCATCGCAACGGCGCTGGTGCTCAAGGTGGGCGATGTCACCCGGTCCGGTCGCAGCCAGGATGTGGCGGCAGTGCTGGCCTGTGCCGCTACACCGTCTGATACGGTGTATGTGTCGGACGCCTACCCGTATGACTTGCCGTTTTATGCGCAAACCGCGCGTCCGCTGGTGGTGCTGGAAAACTGGCCGCTGTTGCGCCAGCGCGCCGGTGATGGCTGGCAGCGCGAGTTGTTTGAAGGGGCCGACTTTGATGCCCGGGCGGCGCAGGTGTTGCGCGGGCTTGATGAACTGGGGCCGGCCGGGCAAGCACCGGGCAACTGGTTTGTTACACGCAGCGCCCGCCGCCTGACGCACAATTTGCCCGGCTGGACGCTGCACTACCAAGGTGCCGGCTGGACGCTGTACCGGTCGGGTGCCAACGCCGCTACTGCCGCAACGCCGCCATCAACGGCTATGGCGGCATCAGTGGCATCAACGCCGGAAGGCCCAGAACCGGCTCAGCACAAAGGTCTGCCCGGCTGCAAACACCAGCGCGACAAATAGAGCCAGCAAGGCCGGCAACTGCAAGCCGCGCAGCAGCAGCATAAACACCGCCTCATTGCAGGCAAAACCAGCTAGGGCGGTGACCGCAAAACGCCGCAAGCTGGTGGCCAGGCTGGTGCCGGCATCCTGAAAACTGAACCGCCGGTGCCCGGCAAAGCTGACAAAAAAAGCCACGCAAAAGCCCAGCGCGTTGGCCAGTTCGGGCCACATCAGGTGTTGGGTCAGCGCAAACACGCCCAGGTGGGTGAGGGCGGCGGCACCACCCACTGCCAGAAACCACAAGCCAGCGGCATTCACGCCGGGTCAACCGGCTGACTGCCCGACGCCAGTCCGGCTCCGGTGCGCTGGCTGATCAGATAATTGGGGCGCTGTTTGACCTCTTCGTAAATGCGGCCAACGTACTCGGCGAGCACGCCGATGGACAACAACTGGATGCCGCTGAAAAACATCATGCCCACCACAATGGTGGCGTAGCCCGGCACCGCAATGCCGGAAATGAAGTATTCACCGGTGACCCAAAGCCCATAACTCAGCGCCACTACCGACAGCGTCAGGCCAGTCAGGGTCAAAGCGCGCAGCGGCGCAATCGAAAACGCCAAAATGCCGGTAAAGGCCAGCGCCAGCGAGCCGCGCAGCCCAAAATTGCTCTTGCCGTCGGTGCGCGGCAGCGGTTCGTAGTCGATCGCGGTGCTGTTGTAGCCAACCCAGGCATACAGCCCTTTCATGAAGCGGTTGCGCTCGGTCAGTCGCTTGAGCGCCTCGACCACCTGGCGGTCCATCAGCCGGAAGTCCCCGGCGTTGGCCGGAATCTTCACCCGGTTGCCCAGATTGACCAGTTTGTAAAACCAGCCGGTCAACCTGATTTGCAGGCTGGACTGGTCGCTGCGGGTGCGCCGCACCGCATACACCACGTCGGCCCCGTCGCGCCATTTGGCCAGCATGTCGGGCAGCAGCGATGCCGGATGCTGGCCGTCACCGTCCATCAACACCACCACATCGCCGTGTGCCGCTTCCAGGCCGGCCGTCAGGGCCGGTTCCTTGCCAAAGTTGCGCGACAGTTTGAGATAAACCAGCTCGGGGTGGGCCGCGCACAGGGTTTGCATGATGGCGCTGGTGTTGTCGCGGCTGCCGTCATCGACCACGATCAGTTCAACCTGTTGGCTCAGAGCCGCCAGGGTGGTCAAAATGTCGGTTACCAAAGCAGCCAGCGAACGGGCTTCGTTGTAGGCGGGGACCACGCAGGAAATCGACGGGGACAGGTGTTGGCGCATCAGCATGGCCGCATCATGCCAAAAGAAAACCCCGCTGCGGCGCTGCTGGCGGGTTTTTTTTGCGGTCAGCGCGGTGGCCGATCAGCCTTTGTTGCTCAGGCATTCCTTCATGAAGGTCTTGCGGGCATCGCCCTTGAGGGTTTTGTCGCCGGCTTCCTTGTTGCAGGTCTTCATCTTCTCTTGCTGGGCGGTTTTCTTGTCGCTGCTGGCTGTGGCTGGTTTGGCGGCCAGGCATTGCTTCATGAAAGCCTTGCGCTCATCGCCCTTTTTGTCACCGGCCTCCTGGTTGCAAGTGGCCATTTTGCCTTGCTGGGCGGTTTTGCCAACTGGGGCCGATGCCGCAGCCGGGGCCGAGGCGGCCGCCTCGCCTGCGGCGTAGGCTGTGCCGAACGACAGCGCCAGGCTCAAACCCAGCAGCGAAAAAATCTTTTGCATGTCAATTCCTTGAAGTGTGTGGTGAAGAATTCCGGGCGGAACCCAGACCCACAACGGCAGCCACGACCAACCGGTTGACAGGGGCTGACCAAAACCGGCCCGGTAAAATCGCCCGATGCAGATTGTCAAAACCGAACTCCTCGAAGCCCTGCGCCTGGCGCTGGAACATTTAATGCCGGGCGCTGGCGAAAAAGCCGCATTTGAGTCACCCAAAGTGGCGGCCCACGGTGACCTGGCCACCACCGCCGCCATGCAACTGGCCAGGCCGCTCCAGCAAAACCCGCGCTTGCTGGCGCAAAACCTGCGCACCGCGCTGCTGGCCAGCCCGGCTTTTCAGCGCTGGGTAGAAGCACTCGACATTGCCGGCCCGGGCTTTATCAACATCAAGCTTAAACCTGCTGCCAAACAGCAGGTGTTGCGCGAAGTGCTGGCGCAGACAACGGCTTATGGCACCCAGGGCAGCCACGGCCGACGCATGCTGGTGGAGTTTGTCTCGGCCAACCCGACCGGCCCCTTGCATGTCGGTCATGGCCGCCAGGCCGCGCTGGGCGATGCCCTGTGCAACCTGTTTGCCACCCAGGGCTGGCAGGTCTGGCGCGAGTTTTATTACAACGATGCGGGGGTGCAGATTGCCACGCTGGCCAGCAGCACCCAGTTGCGGGTGCAGGGTTTCAAGCCGGGTGACGACTGCTGGCCGACCGACCCGGACAACCCCTTGAGCAAAAATTTTTACAACGGCGAGTACATCGCCGACATTGCCGCCGACTTTTTGGCGCAGAAGACGGTCCAGTCAGACGACCGCAGGTTCACCGCGTCGGGCGATGCCAATGACCTTGACGGCATTCGCCAATTTGCCGTGGCTTACCTGCGCCATGAGCAAGACCTGGACCTGGCGGCCTTTGCCGTCAAATTTGACAACTACTACCTGGAAAGCAGTCTGTACACCAGCGGCAAAGTCGAGGCCACGGTCAAGCGGCTGATCGAGGCCGGCAAAACCTATGTGCAAGACGGTGCCTTGTGGCTCAAATCAACCGATTATGGCGACGACAAAGACCGCGTGATGCGCAAACAAGACGGCAGCTACACCTACTTTGTGCCGGATGTGGCCTACCACATCAGCAAGTGGGAGCGCGGTTTTCAAAAGGTCATCAACATCCAGGGTACCGACCACCACGGCACCATTGCCCGGGTGCGGGCCGGACTGCAAGCCGCCAATGTCGGCATTGCGCCGGGTTTTCCAGACTATGTGCTGCACACCATGGTGCGGGTGGTGCGTGGCGGTGCCGAGGTCAAGATCAGCAAGCGCGCTGGCAGTTATGTGACACTGCGCGACCTGATCGAGTGGACCAGCACCGATGCGGTGCGGTTCTTTTTGCTCAGCCGCAAGCCCGATACCGAATACACCTTTGATGTCGATCTGGCAGTCGCCAAAAACAACGACAACCCGGTGTATTACGTGCAGTATGCCCATGCGCGCATCTGTTCGGTGCTGGCTGCCTGGGGCGGTGATGCCAGCAGGCTGGTCAATGTTGATCTGGCCCCGCTTGAAAGCCCGCAAGCGCTCGCCTTGATGCTGCTGCTGGCCAAATATCCGGCGATGCTGAGCGCGGCGGCCGAGGGCTTTGCCCCGCACGATGTCACTTTTTACCTGCGCGAACTGGCTGCCTGCTACCACAGTTATTACGATGCCGAGCGTATTCTGGTCGATGATGAACCGGTCAAGCTGGCGCGCCTGGCTTTGGTCGCGGCCACGGCACAGGTGCTGCACAATGGCCTGGCGGTGCTGGGTGTCAGCGCACCGCAAAAAATGTAACAACCTGCATCAAAGGCATTTCATGAGACAACAACGCGGCGGCACCTTTCTTGGCTTTGTGCTGGGCATCGTGGCCGGCCTGGGGGCGGCACTGGCGGTGGCGGTGTATGTGACCAAAGTTCCGGTGCCGTTTGTCAGCAAAGCGGTCAGCCGTGACCCGGCGCAGGATGTCGTCGAACAGCAAAAGAACAAGGGTTGGGACCCGAATGCGCCGCTGCACGGCAAAAATCCGGCAAAACCGGCCGGGCCGGCCGAGCAGGTGGAAAAACCCGAGCCTGCCGTGGTGGTGGCGCCCGCCGCCACCGAAGCTGTGGGGGCGGCCCCCGTCGTGGCCAGTGTCAACAAGCCCGAGCTCAAGCCTGCCGTTACGGCAGATCCGCTGGGCGATCTGGTCAAGGCACGTGCCGCGCAGGCCAAAGGGGTGGCATCGGCCCCCGATGCCGAGGCTGACCCGTTCACCTATTTTGTTCAGGTCGGTGCCTTTCGTACCCCTGAAGATGCTGAAAGCCAGCGTGCCAAGCTGTCGCTGGCGGGCATCGAAACCAAGGTATCTGAGCGTGAACAATCGGGCCGCACGGTGCACCGGGTGCGCCTCGGGCCTTTTGACAGCCGCGAAGCGGCCGAAAAAGCCAAAGTCAAGCTTGATGCCAGCGGCATTGAAACCGCGCTGGTCCGGGTGCAGCGTTGAACCTTCTTCTGCCCGGGCACTCTGATGCCGCGTTGGCAACTATCAAATGGAGATTGACATGATGAAACGGCGTGAGTTTGTGGCCACTGCGGCCATGCTGGCTGCGGGAACTGCGGCATTGTCGCCAGCCACATTGCTGGCACAGGCACCCTTGGAGGGCAAGAATTTTGTCAAGCTCGGCCAGGCTGCTCCCACCGAGGCGGCGGCGGGCAAAATTGAAGTGCTTGAATTTTTTTGGTACAACTGCCCGCACTGCAGTGCGTTTGAGCCGGTGCTGGCAGCATGGGTCATGAAGCTGCCCAAAGACGTGGTCTTCAGGCGTGTGCCGATTGCTTTTCGCGACGACTATGTGCCGCAGCAAAAGCTCTACTACGCGCTGGAAGCCATGGGCCTGCTGGAGACCTTGCACGCGCAGGTGTTTTCGGCCATTCATGGGCAACGCCAAAACCTGGTGAGTGCCGAGAGCATCACCGAATGGGTGGTCAAGCAGGGGGTTGACCGAACCCGCTTTGTCGCCAATTTCAGTTCCTTTTCTACTGGCGCCAAAGCCAGTCGTGCCCGTCAACTCATGACCGCCTACCAGATCGAAGGGGTGCCTGCCGTGGGTGTGGCCGGGCGTTTCTACACCGACGGCACCATGGCGGGGGGCATGAACGGGGCGCTGAATGTGGCTGATTTCCTGATCGCCCTGGTTCGGGCCAAGCCCAATGCCGTTCAATAGGTGACTTGGGCGAGCCTGCGCAGCAAGCTCGCGCGCCAGGGTGCCGGGGTGGCGCGCCGGGTTGATAGCGCAACCGACCGGCAGCAACGCTTGCGCTTGCAACGGATGCAGCGCACCGCGCTTGGCCTGTTGCTGGTGATGGCGCTGATTTACATCGTGGCGCTGAGCCAGCGCCATGTTCATGTGGCGGTGGCTTACCTGGTGGCCTTTGCAGAAGCCGCCGTGATCGGCGCAATTGCCGACTGGTTTGCCGTGGTGGCCCTGTTTCGTCATCCCTTGGGCATTCCGGTCTGGCACACCGCCATCATTGCCAACAGCAAAGACGACATCGGGCGCAATCTCGGGGCGTTTATCGAAACCCATTTCATGACCGAGGCGGCGATTGCCCGGCGACTGCAGGCGGCCAACCCGGCAGGGCTGCTCGGTCAGTGGCTGCTGGCCCCGGACAAGGCGCCAGAACTTGGCCATGCCGCCGCCGGCGCCTTTGGCAAGGTGCTTGATGCGCTCGACGATGCCAGCATCCGGCAGCAGTTGGGTGCCGCCGCTGGCCGGCAGTTGCGCCTGATCGACATGCCCGGCATGGCGGGCAAGGTGGCCGACCTGCTGGTGGCAGAAAACAAGCATCAGGTCTTGCTTGACGGGGTGTTGCAGGGGGTAGCCGACTATCTGGCCGATGAACGCAATCAGCCGCAGATAGCGGCATTCATGATCAATGCGGTCGGCGCCGAAAACATCCTCTACAAAGCGGCCATCACAAAATTCACCCCCGGTCTGGTCAAGGCTCTGCGGCAATCGAGCACCGAGGTTCGGGCCGATGCCGGGCACCCCCTGCGAATAAGCTTCGGGGTCTGGGTGAATGACTTTGTGCTGCGGCTCAAGGCCGATGCAGACTGGCAAAACAGGATTGCCCGCTACCAGCAGGAGGCGCTGGACAGCGAGCCGGTGAATACTTTGCTCAACGGCATCTGGGATCTGATCAAGGCCCGTTTGCAAGACGACCTGAAGCGCGATGAACCGCTGCTTGGCGCGCAACTGGCAACCCTGTTGCAAAAAATCGGCGAGTCGCTGACGGCAGATGCCCAGTGGCGCGCCTGGCTGAATCAGGCCATCGAATCGGGCAGCGCCGCGCTGATCCGCCAAACCCGAGGCGAAGTCGGAAAATTCATTGAAGCGCAATTGGCGCAATGGACCAAAGACGAGATGAGCAGCCGCATCGAGTTGTCGATTGGCCGTGACCTTCAATTCATCCGCATCAGCGGCACCCTGGTCGGCGGCCTGGTCGGCCTGCTGATTCATGCCCTGACCCAACTGCTGGCTGGGCACCCTTGACGGCTGCTTGCCGCGCCAGCTTCACCCTGACCGACAATCGCCTCATGCCAACTGGCATGTTTGTTTCAAGGAGATGGCCCCATGCCCAATAGCCGTTTAGCCAATGCAGTGCGCCTGGAGTTCCCGCGCGCATCCGCCGTGCATGCCAATCTGTCCGGTGCGGCGTTCACCGCCGACTGGCTGTGGGTGGCCGGCGATGAAGCCTGTGGCGTGAGCCGATTGCGCCGTCTGCCAAGCCAGGGGGCAGAGCTGTTGCGCTATGGCGACATGCAGGATTTTGCTTTGGCCGACCTGCTTGATCTGCCGGGACCAGCCGACGCAGAGGCCGATCTGGAGGGGATGGCGGTCGCCGACGGCTACTTGTGGGTGGTCGGCTCGCACGGACTCAAGCGCAAGAACATCAAGCCTGGGCGCAGCCATGCAGAAAACGCCCGGCGCCTGGCCCAGCTCAGCCTGGACGCCAACCGCTGCCTGCTGGCCTGCCTGCCGCTGCAGCCGGATGCCAGCGGTGCGCCCGGCCTGGTCAAACAGGCTGCTGATGGCCGCCGTGCCCTTCGGCTCAAGGGCGATGCCCAGGCCAGCCAGCTCACCCGTGCCCTGGCTGATGACCCGCACTTTGGCCGCTTCATGGGCATTCCCGGCAAAGACAATGGTTTTGACATTGAAGGGCTGGCCGTCGATGGGAATCGGCTTTTGCTGGGTTTGCGCGGGCCGGTGCTCAGGGGCTGGTCGGCCCTGCTGGAAATCGAGCTGGACTGCAAAGGCGACCAGCTTCGCCTGGTGCCGCTGGATGACGACGGCACGCTGGTGCGCAAACACTTCCTTGCGTTGCATGGTTTGGGGCTGCGGGATTTGCATTTTTCTGGCCCGGACCTCTACCTTTTGGCGGGACCGACCATGGCACTCGACGGCGATGTGCGGCTCTTCAAGTGGCCCAATGCCAAACAGGCGCTGGCTGACAACCGCGAGTCAGTGCGCTTTGAAGCCGGTCTGACTGCATTGCTGACACTGCCGCACCAGCCTGGCGGCGACCGCGCCGAGGCGATTTGCCAATTGCCGACCGGTCTGGCGGGCCACTTGCCAGACTGGCTGGTGTTGTACGACGCACCCGGGCCGGGCCGACAAGAGGGCGAGTGCGTCATTTTTGGCGACCTGCTGCGCTAATTGAGCATCATGCTGAGTTTGCGCCGGTAGCTTGACACCAGTGCCGCCTGCGGGTCTTCCTGTATCGCGGTTTTGCCGAGCACCTCAATGCCGCCGGCGGTTTTGCCGGTGGCTTGAGTCGTTGCCTTGGGCTTGGGCGGCGTCAGCAGTTCCAGAATGGCAACAAAGGCTTTGCGCGGCGCCTCGTCGGCCCACTTTTTGTCGCGCATGACAATTTCCAGCAGTTCGTCCATGGCAGCGGTCCATTCGCCGGTTGCCATCAGCAGGCGGGCTTTGGCAAAGCGGGTTTCAAAGTCGCGCTTGTTGCTTGCCAATTGGGCATCAAATCGGGCCATAGACCAATCAGCATAAGCGCTGGCAGCTATGAATTTGATGGCATCTAGCCATTGCCACAAGGCCTCAAAACGCAGCTTGCGCGGAACCTCGGCAAGCTTGGGGGCCAGCGCAGCTTCGGCTTCTTCGTGGCCACCCAGCTCGATCAGCAGACGGATGTAGTCGTAACGGGTGTCGTCATTGCCGGGGTCGCGGGCCAGCGCGTCGGCCAGTTTTGCCAGCGCCGCCTCGGTATCACCCGACTGCAGCAGGGCATTGGCCGCGTCGGCATCGCTTTCGGCCATCTGTTCATCAACGCCGGGCAGGTTCTTGTCGAGAAAAGCCTTGACTTGACCGGCAGTTTGCGCGCCGGTAAACCCATCGACCGGCTTGCCTTCAAGCATCAGGATACAGGTTGGAACGCTGCGGATGCCAAAGGCCTGGGCCAGTTGCGGTTCTTCGTCGGCATTGACCCGGGCCAGGGTAAAGCGGCCGCTATAGGCTGCTTCAAGCTGTTCCAGCAGCGGCACCAGCGAGGTGCAGGCAGCCGACCGGGGGGACCAGAAGTCGATCAGGATCGGCGCGGCCATGGAGGCGGCGATGACCTCGGTCTCAAAGTTTTTCAGGGTGACATCAATCATGTTGGGTCCAGGGGAATAAGGTGAAACCGGGGAAACGTAAAATTCGGCGATGAACTCTCTACAAATTGGCGTGCTCATGGGTTCCAGTTCGGACTGGGACACGCTGCAGCACGCCGTCCATATTCTCCAACAGTTTGGCATCCCCCACGAGGCACGGGTGGTGTCTGCCCACAGAATGCCCGATGACATGTTTGCCTATGCCGAAACTGCCGCCGGTCGCGGCCTCAAGGCCATCATTGCCGGAGCCGGTGGCGCCGCCCACCTGCCCGGCATGCTGGCGGCCAAGACCACGGTGCCGGTGCTGGGCGTGCCAGTTGCCAGCAAACACCTGAGCGGGGTTGATTCGCTGCACAGCATTGTGCAAATGCCCAAGGGCATTCCGGTGGCCACGTTTGCCATTGGTGCCGCCGGTGCCGCCAATGCGGCGCTGTTTGCGGTGGCGATGCTGGCCAACTCGGACATTGTGTTGCGCGCCCGCCTCGAAGACTACCGGGCCGCGCAGACGCAAATGGCACGCAACATGACGCTGCCGCCGGTGTTATGAGCGGCCAGATTCTGCTGCCCGGCAGCACCGGGCACAACGGCTGCAGCCAGCAAACCACGCTGGGCGTGATGGGCGGTGGCCAGTTGGGCCGCATGTTTGTGCAGGCGGCACAGGCCATGGGCTACTTCACCGCCGTGCTCGACCCCGATGTGATCAGCCCGGCCGGGCTGGTCAGCCACTACCACATCCAGACCGATTACCTCGACCAGCAGGGCCTGGCGCAAATGCTGCAGCGCTGTGCTGCCATCACCACCGAATTTGAAAACGTGCCGGCTCCGGCGCTGGTCACCCTGGGTGCCGCCCGCCCGACGGCGCCGGCGGCCGACGCCGTGGCGGTAGCGCAAGACCGCATCAAGGAAAAAGCCCATCTGGCACGCAGCGGTGTGCCGGTGGCACCTTTTGCGGTGATTGAAACGCTGGCGCAACTGGCTGCCGTGGCCGATGACTTGCTGCCCGGCATCCTGAAAACCGCCCGGCTGGGTTATGACGGCAAGGGGCAGGTGCGTGTTGGCAGCCGCGTCGAACTGGCGGCGGCCTGGAGCACGCTGAAGCAGGTTCCCTGTGTGCTGGAAAAACTGCTGCCGCTGGCTTGCGAGTGCTCGGTGATCGTGGCGCGCGGCTGGGACGGCGCCTGTGTCAATTTTCCGCCGCAGCGCAACCTGCACCGCCAGGGCATTTTGGCGATCACCCAGGTTTATGAAGGAAATCTGCCTGCAGCCCTTGTCCAGCAAGCGGTAATAGCTACAAAAAAAATAGCAGATGAATTGCGCTATGTGGGCGTGCTGTGCGTCGAGTTTTTTGTGCTGGCGCAAGATTCGCCCGAGTGCGCCGCCTTGGGTGCACTGGTGGTCAACGAGATGGCGCCGCGCCCGCACAACAGCGGCCACTACACGCTTGATGCCTGCGACGTGTCGCAGTTTGAATTGCAGGTGCGCACCCTCACCGGCCTGCCGCTTACTGCTCCACGCCAGCACAGCGCCGCCGTCATGCTGAACCTGCTGGGCGACTTGTGGCTGCCTCCAGACAATCGGGGTCAGAGTCGAATTAATTTGGCAGAAAATCATTCCGTCGAAAAAGAATTCGACTCTGACCCCAATGGCACTGACTTAAGCGCAATTGCTTGCCAAATTTTCCCGTTCGCCCTGAGCTTGTCGAAGGGCAATGAAGGCTTCGACAAGCTCAGCCCGAACGGAAACCTCCTTAAGTCAGTGCCATTGGACTCTGACCCCAATTATTCGCCGCCGTGGGACAAGGTGCTGGCGCTGCCGGGGGTGCATTTGCACTTGTACGGCAAGCTCAAGGCCAGCAAGGGGCGCAAGATGGGGCACCTGACCGTGACGGCAGCCACTGCCGAACAGGCCAATGCCACTGCGCTGGCGGCGGCCCGCCTGCTCGGCATTGAAGCGTTTTGATGCCGCTGCCGCAGTCTTGGGTGCGGCCATGATCCGGCCTGGCGATGATACAAATTCAATAGCTGCAGCCGCAGACTGCATCAGGGCTGGAGGCCTGATTGGCTTGCCAACCGAGACGGTCTATGGGCTGGCCGCCGATGCCGACAACGACCGGGCGGTGGCGCAAATTTTTGCCGCCAAAGGTCGCCCGGTCGGCCACCCGCTGATTGTTCATATTGCCAACGTCCGCGCCGCCCGCCACTTTACCGCTGACGTACCCGACTTCGCCGCAGCCTTGATGCAGGCTTTCTGGCCTGGCCCGCTGACGTTGATCCTGCTGCGCCGCCCCGGTGTGGCCAGCGCTGCTGCCGGCGGTCACCCCACCATTGGCCTGCGCTGCCCGGCCCACCCGGTGGCGCTGGCGTTGCTGAATTGGGGTCAGAGTCGAATTGATTCAGCCAATCCGGAATTCAGCCAAAAAGAATTCGACTCTGACCCCAATTATTTTTTGTGGGGTTTGGCGGCGCCGAGTGCCAATCAGTTTGGGCGGGTCAGCCCGACCACCGCCGGGCATGTGCGAGACGAGCTGGGTGATGAATTGCTGATTCTGGACGGCGGGTCATGCGGCATCGGCATTGAGTCCACCATCATTGACTGCAGCCGTGGCGCGCCGGTGTTGCTGCGTCCGGGTGCCATTTCGCCAGCCCAGGTGGAGGCGGCGTGTGGCCACCCGGTGCTGCAAAAAGAGGCGCTGCCGACGCATGCGGCACCTGCGCCCAAGGCCCCTGGCACGCTGGAGTCGCACTATGCGCCACGCGCCAGACTGCGGCTGATGACGGGGCCGGCGCTGCAACAGGCGTGGGGCAAGCTAACAACCCGGCAGCGCAGCCGCCTGGCCCTGTGGTGGCGCAGCGGCGGGTTTGTGCCGAGCGGCCAGCTATCAGGCCAGCCGATGCCGCAGCAGGCGGCCGATGCGGCGCAGCAATTGTTTGCTGTCTTGCGACACTTTGATCACCTCGGAGCTGACCAGATCTGGGTCGAGACCCCGCCCGACTTGCCCGAGTGGGACGGCGTGCGCGACCGCTTGCAGCGCGCCGCCGGCAGTTGATCGCGATTGGTTACACCCAGCCCGCCTGCACCAAGCTCTTGTTCACCAGGTCAGCCAGCAGCTTGTAGCCGTAAGGGGTGGGGTGGACGGTGTCGGCAAACAGGTAGCGCGAGGTGTCGCCGGCTTTCAGATTGCTGGCATTGCAAACCAGCGAGGTGCCGCTTTCGGGCTTGGCCGGATCGGCCAGACCGTTGGCTGGAGCGTTCAGATTGCAGGCCGGTATGGTGACATTGCTCAGGCCATAACTTGTCGGGTTGGCCACCTGGTTGCGCAGGTCGCCAAAGGCATCGATCAGGCGAACCCCGGGTGTGCCAGCCAGCTCGCTTTCGAGCATGGTGTTGAAGTAAATCACCATGTTGAGGATCAGCCCCTGCGTGTCAGCGCTTTGCGATGTGGCCGACGGGGTTGAACTGAGATCGGGCAAATTCACCACTGCCACATACTTGGCACCTTTGCCAACAATCTGGGTTTTGATGTAACTGGCCAGCTCTTTGCCAGCCTGCGCCATCGCCAGCACGGCGGCTGGCCCGCCGGTGGTCTTGGCATAACTGGTACCGGCAGTGGCGGCGGCGGTGCTGGCGGCAGCCACGATGGCAGTCGGGTTGATCGGTAACGTGACACCCGGCTGGCCCGATGCGGCGGTGACAGCCGCCGTGACGATGCTGGTGGTCGAAGCACCCGAGGCTGCGGCAGTTTGCAGTGCGCTGCCGATGGCCGCAGCGGCAGCGGGCTGATTGGCCGGGTTGGGCACCAGTGCCACCAGTCCGCTAACCAGTGCATTGCCAAATGCGCTGGTGCCGGCGGCAGTAGCGTCGGCCGTGAGCTTGTCGAGCACGCGCAGCGCATCGTTGCCACCGGCCATGACGGTGACCAGCTCGGTGCCGCCAAAGCTGCCGCCGACACGCGCCAGATGGGTGGCGATCTGGGTGACGATCGGCATCGTCAGTTGGCCCAGCGCCGAGTTGACCGGTGCCGCTGCACTGCCTGGCCCGACCGGATCGGTGACCCGCGCACCGCCCTGGGCGTAATTGCGGCAACCCGGAAAGTCGATGACGGCGACCGCCCCGCCCAGCGCAGCCGCACTGTTGAGACCGGTTTGCGCCGGACAGGGAGCCGGCAGACTGAGCTGTGCTGCGATCAGTTCGGTCCAGTTTTTGCTTGGTGTCGAGCTGGCGCCGGGGGCACCGGCGATGCCGTTGACCGAGTATGTGCCACCACCGAGCGCGGCGACAACACCGACCTTGTAGCTTCCAACATCACTCAGACTGTCGCCAAACGACACCAGGCCGGTGAACTTGACCGCTGGCGCCGGAGCGCTGCCACCATCATCGCTGCCGCCGCAGGCTGCCACCAGCAGCGCTGCACCCAGCGCCACGCCCAATAACTTGAATTGCCGCATCTCAATGTCTCCAGAATGTAAAAACGAACGATCGTACTATTTGAACCAAGCCAGTTTAGTCGCTGGCGGCTGTTGCGTGAATCGGGTAAACCCGTGACCGGTGGCAGTTCCCACTTGCTTGCCGACTCGTCAGCGGTAACGCAGCTTCATCACCAGAATCGCTGCAGCCAGCGCCAGCGTGATCACATTCGCAATCACGATCGGCCAGGCCTCCAGCAGCAGCCCATACACCAGCCAGCCCGCCACACCGGTGGTAAACACGCTGTACATGCCCAGCGAAATGCCGCTCACATCCTTGGTGGTAAAGGTGTGCCAGGCTTGCGGCAAAAAACTGGCGGTGGTCAGCACGGCAGCCAGGGTGCCGATGAAATCAGTCAGGGTCATAAGTTCACAAGCGTGCCGGGTCGGTCGCGCCAAAGTCAAGGTTGGGCATTGTCGCTGACGGCCCATTGCAGCAAGGCATCAAGCGCCGGGCGCGCCGCCGGTGCATTGGCGTGGTTGACGATGGCCACCAGGCAGCGTCGCTTGCCACCGGCCACATGCACATAGCCGGCCACGGCCATCACATCACGCAGGCTGCCGGTTTTGAGGTGGGCGCTGCCCGGCGTGGCGCGACTGTGTCTGAGGGTGCCATCGACACCCGCAATCGGCAGCGACGACATCAGTTCGGCCATGTTGGGCGAAGCGTAGGCCACTTGCAGCAGCTTGAGCAGACCCCGCGCCGTGATGCGCGACTGGCGCGACAGGCCGGCGCCGTTGTCTATCAGCAGGGCATCTTGCGGGCTGATGCGCTGCTGCCACCAGCGTTGCACCACCTCGCGTGCCTGCTCCCGGCTGACCGGGGCCGCTGGTGCCGCCGAGGCCAGGCCGGCGTCGGTGCGCTGTGTTGGCAGCGCCAGGCTCAGGAAAAGCTGCTGCGCCATGACGTTGTTGCTGAACTTGTTGATGTCACGCACCACCTCAAGCAGCGTCGGGCTGACTTGCTCGAAGCTGGCTGCTAGGGCCGGTGCGGCGCCGTAACGCACCCGCCCGCGCAACTGCCCGCCGATGCTGCGCCACAGGGCTTCGAGGTGGCGGGCGTTGAAACTGGCCGGGTCGCTGTAGGCGATGGACCAGGTCTTTTCGCCGCAACTGGCCGGGTAACTGCCGGCTAGGCGCAGGTGCAGCGGATCGGTGAAATCAGCCATCAGTTGCGCGCGGTAATCGCCACACGGCTGATCTTGGGCTGCCGACAGGGGTACGCTGGCCGGCAGCCGCACCCCCGCCAGCGCCACGTCATAGCGCACCCGTGCCAGCCGGGCCGCCAGATCGGGCAGCAGCGTCATGGTGACCGACTTGAAATTGAACAGCAAGGCATCCGGCGCCACGTTATAGGGCCGCAATGGCTCGCCGTCAAAGTCGCCCGGGTTGGACGGTGGCAGCGCAAACGCCTGCTGATCGAGCACGATGTCGCCGTCGATGCGGCGCAGCCCCAGGCCCTGCAGGCGCCGCAGCAGCAGCCACAGACGCTGTTGCACCAGCGTCGGGTCCCCCAGGCCCTGAATCACCAGATCGCCCTTGAGCACACCGGCACGCAAGCGGCCCGTCAGCCACACCGGGGTGCGCCAGGTGTAGGTCGGGCCGAGCAGGTCGAGCGCGGCATAGGTGGTGACCAGCTTCATGACAGAGGCCGGGTTCATCGCCGCATCCGGCTGGTGGCTAAGCTGCGGAGCCGACTGGCCATCCGCGTCAGCCAGCATGAAACTGACCGCGTCCAGCGGGATCTGCGCCTGCGCCAGCGCCGCCGTGACGCTGTCGGGCAGCGCCTGCGCCAGCGTGACCAGACAAAAGCCACTGACAGCCGCCAGCACCGACAGGGCGCGTGCCAGATGCCCGGCGCTGGTCACCGGTTCAAGGCTGCTGAACCCAGACAAGCGGTTGGCACGATCTTTTTTGTTAAAGCACACGGGATGACGACTCCTTTGCCCAAGGCCCATACATGCATGCTACCCGCAACACCGATCGGCATCCGGCCTCCGATTGCTGTGTCAAGCCCGCCCGGACCGTGCTTGTCCGTACAATTTGAGCAAGAGCCGCAAGGTTTGACTCATCAAAACATGGAGTAACTTATGAATTCGCCATTGGCAAACGAATCCAACACGGTTGATGGCCTGCTTAAGCGGCTGGAGCAACTCAACGACGTGGGTGCCTCGCTGTCGCGCCAGCGCGACATCACCCGCTTGCTCGAACAGATTCTGCTGGCTGCCAAAACCCTGACCAATGCCGACGGCGGCACACTCTACCGCATGCTCGATGACGGGCGCACCCTGCGCTTCGAGATTCTGCGCACCGACTCGCTCCACATTGCCATGGGGGGTACCTCGGGCAAGGCGATTGATTTTCCGGACATCCCGCTGATCACCGAGTCCGGCTTGCCCAATGACAAGCTGGTGGCCGCGTATGCTGCGATTCATCGCATCACGGTCAATATCGAAGATGCCTACAGCAGCGCCGACGAGTTTGACTTCTCGGGCACCCGCGTGTTTGACGAACGTACCGGTTACCGGTCGCAGTCATTTCTGACGGTGCCGATGCGCAACCATGAAGGTGACGTGATTGGGGTACTGCAACTGATCAACGCCATCAAGCCAGGCACGCACGAGGTGCTGGCGTTTTCTTACCCCGACCAGCGGCTGGTTGAGTCGCTGGCATCGCAGGCGGCAATTGCGCTGAGCAACCGGCTGCTGATGACGCAGCTTGAAGAGCTGTTTGAAGCCTTCATCGGCCTGATCAATCTGGCGATTGACGAAAAGTCGCACTACACCGGCGGCCATTGCCAGCGGGTGCCGATGCTGACCATGATGCTCGCCGATGCGGTGGCCAACACCCAGGAAGGCCCGATGGCCGGTTTTCAGATGAATGAAGCCGACCGCTACGAACTCAAGATCGCCGGGCTGCTGCACGACTGCGGCAAGATCACCACCCCGGTGCATGTGGTGGACAAGGCCACCAAGCTGCAAACCCTGTTTGACCGGATTGAACTGATCGACACCCGTTTTGAGGTGCTCAAGCGGGATGCCGAAATTACCGCCTTGCGTGAACAACTGGCACTGCGCCCGCATGCCAACGCTCAGGCCGAGGCCGCCATTCGTGCCCATTCGGCGCAGGCGCAGGCGGCGCTCGATGCCGACCGCGAGTTCATCCGGCAGGCCAACATCGGCAGCGAAGGCATGAGCGATGCCGACATCATGCGGGTGCGGCGCATTGGCAGCCACTACCACTGGCGCAATGTCGATGGGGTGCAAACCGACTTTTTGTCGGCCAATGAAATGGACAACCTGTGCATTTCCAAAGGCACGCTGACCACTGCCGAGCGCGAGATCATCAACCACCACATCGTCGCCACCATCAAGATGCTAGAGCGCCTGCCCTGGCCGAAACACCTGCAAAACGTGCCGGAATTTGCCGGTGGTCACCATGAACGCATGGACGGCAAGGGTTACCCCAAAGGTTTGTCACGCGAACAGATGTCGGTGCAGGCGCGCATCATGGGCATAGCCGATGTTTTTGAGGCGCTGACCGCCTCGGACCGGCCCTACAAACCCAGCATGAAGCTGTCGCAGGCCCTGTCCATCATGAACCGGCTCAAGCAGATTGGCCACCTTGATCCGGACTTGTTTGATGTATTCATCAATTCCGGGGTGTACCGCCGCTACGGCGAGCAGTTTTTAAGCCCCGACCAGCTTGATGAGGTGCACCTGACAAGCTGAGGCTGGTGCGGGTGAGTCCACGGATAATCAAGCCATGTCCAACTCAACCACCGGTTCCATCGCCCGGCTGCCTGCCGCGCTTTATGTTGCTATATTAAATATAGCTGTCAGCGCACTGTTCATAAGGGCTGGAGGCCGATTTGATGTATAAATTCCAGGCAACACCGGCAGCCCTGGCTACTCTTGGCACCGACTGCAAGCATGAATCTGCTGGCCTTTGACACCAGTACCGAATGGATGTCGGTGGCGGTGCAGCGCGGCTGGCAGGCGCCGCCGTGGCACCACAGCGTGCCGGGTGGCGCGCTGACCTCGACGCAACTGATTCCCTGCATCTTGGCGCTGATGGCGCAGGCCGGCTTGTCTTTTGCGGCGCTCGACGCAATTGTGCTGGGTGCCGGTCCCGGCTCGTTTACCGGTTTGCGCACGGCCTGTGCCGTCGCCCAAGGCCTGGCTTTTGGTGCCAATGTTCCGGTGTTGCCGGTGAGCACCTTGCTGGCGGTGGCCGAAGAGGCGCGCCTGCAATGTGGCGGCGGTGACGGCTTTTGCGTCAGCGCCCTGCTGGATGCCCGCATGGACGAGATCTATTTTCAGCGTTATCGGCTGGCCGCCGGTCGCTGGAGCGCCCGCACCGGCTGCCGCCTGATCAAGCCCGAGCACCTGAAGCCCGCAGATGGCGACGATGACGAGGCTGGCGGCACGGCGGTGCTGGCCGGCAATGTGTTTGACATCTATGGCGCGCGCCTGCCTGGCTGCGGGCAACAGCGCATCGCCGCGCTGCCGACCGCCCACGCGCTGTTGCGGCTGGCACCAAAGCTGCTTGCTGACGGCGCGGGCGTGCCGGCCGCCGCAGCCCTGCCGACCTATGTGCGCGACAAAGTGGCCCAAACCACGCTGGAGCGCTCGGCGCTGAAACTCGCCGGGGCACTGCGGTGAGCCGGTTCGCCAGTCGTCTGTCCGCCACCGCTGGCACCCGACATGCCTTGTCGGCTGCCCCTGAAGCCCGCTTTGAGACAATGACCGAAGCGGCACTGGACGCAGTGATGGCGGTCGAACTTGGCGCTTACGCCCACCCTTGGGAGCGCTGCAACTTCAGCGACTGCCTGCGCAGCGGTTACCAGGCGCAAATGCTGCTGGCGGATGACACCCTGCTGGGCTATTTTGTCGCCATGAAAGGGGTTGATGAGGTGCATTTGCTCAACATCACGGTGGCGCCAGACTGGCAGGGCCAGGGCTGGGCACTGGTGATGCTTGATGCGCTGGCGCTGTGGGCGCGCGGGCAGGGTGCCGGCTGGCTGTGGCTGGAGGTGCGATCAAGCAACAGCCGGGCCATCCACGTTTATCAGTCGCAGGGTTTTCGCCAGGTTGGCCGACGCAAGCAGTATTACCCGGCCTTGCATGGCCATCGGGAAGACGCGCTGGTGATGAGTTGCCCGCTCAAAGCCTGATGGCTGCCGCGAGAATAGCCCGATGAGCCTGCACCTCGACCAGCGCCAACGCGCCATGCTCGCCGAGATGGGCGTGTCGGTCTGGTGGCCGCATCAGCCAGCGCCAGTACCTGACCATGGCCCGGCGGCAGTGGTCGCTTCAGCACCCCATATTGCTATAAATAAAGAAGCTACTAGCGCAGGTACAGCAAGGGCTGGAGGCCTAAATGATGCCAATATGCCGGGATCTGGCCGCGCTGCGTTGGCCGCCGGTGCAGCCGCTTTGGCCGCGCCGGGCGGCAGCGCCAGCCCGGCCAGCGCGCCGGGCAGCACGCCGATGCCGGACCGCCATGCGCGACCGGCTGTTCGTCCAGCGGCAACTGCCGTCGCTGCCGCTACCCGGCCCGCCATGCTGCTGGCGCTGCCAGACGGCATTGCCGACATGGACTGGCCGGCCTTGACCAGCGCAGTGGCCAATTGCCAGGCCTGCCGCATGGGCCTGGGCCGCCAGGCGCCGGTGCTGCGGGCACCGCCGGCCGGCCTGCGCTGCGACTGGCTGGTGTTGGGCGAGCCGCCCGATGATGTGCAAGAGCGCGCTGGCCAGCCGTTTGTCGATGATGCCGGCAAGCTGCTTGACAACATGCTCAAGGCGGTGGGGGTGCAGCGCTGCAGCCGGGGCCACGATTCAGCCGGTGCCGCATCAACCCCGGCCGACGCGCCAGCAGCGCCACCGCCGACGTATGCCTACCTGAGCCTGGTGCTCAAGTGCCGCCCGGCCCGGCCAACCAGCCCCGACAGCGCCGCGCTGGCCGCCTGCGCCAATTATTTGCGGCGCGAAATTGCGCTGCTGCAACCCCGGGTAATCCTTGCCATGGGGCGTTTTGCCATGCAGGTGCTGCTCAGCCAGGACCACCCCGAAGGCCTGAAGCTGCCGCTGGGCAAGCTGCGCGGGCAGGTCTGGCATTACCAGGGGGTGCCGGTGGTGGTGACTTATCCGCCAGCGTATTTGCTGCGCACCGGCAGCGACAAGGCGCGCGCCTGGGCCGACCTGTGCCTGGCACTGGATGTGGTGCAGGCCGCAGTGGCCCGCTGAGACCGGTCAGTTCTGGGGCAAGGCTGGCCGGGTTGCGGCGATGTCTTGGACCAGTGCCGCTGCACTCGTCTTGTTGATAGCAAAAAAGACCGGTGCCTGTTCCTTAAGCACAGCCCGCAAACCCAATGCCAGCGCGGTTTGCCAGACTTGTTCAACCACTTGCCCACAGGGTTGGGCACGCTTTGTGGGGACAACGGCAGCCGCTGGCCCAGCTCATCCGTACTGGCGAATGATTTGGTAGTGCTGGTTTCGGTTTCCTGTGGAGACGACCAGCGCGTAGCTGCGCGCCTGCCACACCACCGGCGCCGATGTGGCAGGCGCCGTGGCCGCGCCAGCATGCCGGGCGAGCGTGACATGGGGCAGATAAGGCCGGGTTTCGACCGCAAGGTCAAGCCCGTGCAGCGCGCGCCCAAGTTGCTCGTGCAACGACCGCAGGGGGGCAGGCACCTCACTGGCGCAGAGAACCGCCAATCCACCGGGCCAAAGGCGGGGTTGATCGAGCACCAGCTCGAACGGCTGCAATGGCACGCCAACACTGGCGGTTATGCCGGCCACCCGATCTGCGTTGACATTGCCAATGAAATGCAGGGTGATGTGCCAATCTTCGGTCATGCAGCGCGCACACGACGATGGCCAGTTCCATTGGCTGGCATGGGCGACAAGTTGCTGCTCAACGCCATCATCAGGCCAGAGCGCCAGAAAAAGGCGCCGGGTTCCGTTGACGCAGGGCTGGGCAGAATTCATTGACAGCTTTGATCCTGTCAAGGGCGATGAAACGGACGGTGCCTTGCAGGACAAGCGCAGATAGCTATGTTTTTGATAATAGCTACTGGCGCAAGTGCCGGCTGATCGGGTCGCTGAGGTGGCTGGAAATCAGTTGGAGCTCAGGGCCGTTTTTTTTTCAGCAAGTCTTCCACGTTCCTGGCGGTATCCCAGTCGATTCGGTCGGAGTCAAGCAAGAATTTCACCAGCCGTTTGACGCTGACCCGGTGAACGGCGTTTTCTGGCCGCGAAAAGTAGCGGTTCAGGTCTTGCTCATCAAGCAGCCGCAACGAGCGCGGCGGGTCTTGTTGCTGGAAACTGTCTTGAACAAAAGCTTGCATGGCAGAGTAATGCTGCAAGATCAGCTTGTCGCTTAACCCGGCCTTGCGCAGACTCTTTTCAAATTCGGCCATGATCTTGCGGTTGCCGTCAACAACCGCACTGGCTGCCCCAAGCTGATCGGGTTCGAGCGAGGTGAGCAGTCCACCGGATTCGGTGGCACTTCGCAAGCTGTTGGTCAGGCTGCTGCGGATGCCGCTGCCAAAGTGTATTGCTGAAGCTTGCAGGAGTCCGTCGTAAATGATTTTTCCCTCCCAGGGCAGCAACACCGTTTCAACCAAAATTGGCGGGGCCATGGGGAGGATATCTTCAATCGGACTGACTAGGCCCAATACACCGTAGGCCCGATTTTGTTGCTCTGATTGCAGCAGAAAGATGCAGTGCTTTTTCAACTGGCGCATGATAAAAAACTTTCCCTGCACCCGGCGGTGCCAGCTTGCCACCAGGGCCAGGTCAGTTTGCGGGAGCCGGTCAGGATTGCTGGCAACAAAGTCTTGCAAGTAATTCGGCGATGCCCACAAGGCATTGCGCAGTTTCAGGGCATCCGGTGGATGGACACCGGCCACCCCCGGCGTTTTTGAAAAGTTGTCCAGCAGTTTTTCGTGCTCATTGACATACGCGAGCAGCAGCCACCAGATGCGGTAAAACCGTTCGACTTCAGCGGGTGAGATGTTCATAAAGATAAATGCCCAAGTTTGCAGGTCAGGGATGCCGGACGGTGCTGACAGCAGCGCCTCAGGTTCAAAGTCGGCTTGTCCACTTTACCCGATAACCGGCATGGATCGCCACCACTGCGGCGCTTTCAATAACGCGGCGCGTCATGCTGCCGGTGTGCCAATGTTCGGGCTGCCGCCCGGTGATCAGCACAAAGATGCTGGCGTGGCACGTCACGGTCTCCATGATGACCTGGTGCACCACCTTGACCGCGCTTGTCGGCAAGTGGATGTCGGCCAGGCGGCATTGGCCGGCAGTGGGCGGCATCGAGCGGCGGCAAGTGCCTGTTCCTGATGGCGGTGGCGGATGACAACGGGTGCGATGTTGCGGTGCAGCTCGCCAGCAAAATTGGCCCGTCCGCAGCCTGACGAGAACCGCGCCATCGGGTTGCATCAAGTAACGCTGCCCAAGCACATTTACAAGACAAATCAGCCTCCAGCCCTTATCCATCAAGCGCAAGCAGCTATTAAATATGTAGTGATACCAGGCTCAAGCCACCTTTGCCCGATAGCCGGCATTGACCGCCGCCATCCCGCCGCTTGCAATCGCCACGGCGCAGAACTTGAACTCGGGGATTTTGCCGACCGGGTCCAGCGCCGCATTGGTCATCAGGTTGGCGCCACTACAAGAGGGTTGACTGGGCGGGAAAAGTGGAGTTTTTGCGCTGATTCAGCCGGATGTTAGAGGCAATTCGGTACGTTTCGACGATCTTGATGTCGCGGTTAGGGTCGGAGCTATTGACGTTGATGGATGCGCCATTACTGTAACACGGCTTTTATTCGCTCAAATTGGTTGAAAATGCCTAATCGCGCCATTACAAAATCGCGTTTTATGCCAGTCAAGCTGTTGATTTCATTGGGGACTCGGGTGGTTTTTGTCAAATAACTGAGGAACCCGGGCGGCCAGGCGCAGAGGATGCCGGCATCGGTCCCAAGTGGCGGCATCCATCCCCCTGGCAGGGCCATGCTGCGCTGCGGTAACATGCACTTTCCAGCCTGTCCGGCACCCTGCACAGCAGCCTGATGACCAATAAGGGCTGCAATCACACCACCCGATGAACGCTCCCACTCAAGCCAGCCATTTTCTGCCCAAGGCCAACAGCGCCGCCCAGGGGCGCCACGCATTCGCGAAATTCCCTACAACTACACCTCATTTTCTGACCGGGAAATCGTTATCCGCCTGCTGGGCACTTCTGCCTGGGGCTGGCTTGACCGGCTGCGCGACGAGCGCCAGACGGGCCGCTCAGCGCGCATGTTGTACGAGGTGCTGGGCGATATCTGGGTAGTGCAGCACAACCCCTATTTGCAGGATGACCTGCTGCACAACCCGAAGCGCCGGGTGCTGCTGGTCGAAGCCTTGCAACACCGTCTGCGCGAGATTCAAAAGCGCCGCACGCCAGAGACAGACCCCGAGCGCGATGCCCTGGTCGGCCAGTTGCTGCAAGCTGCCGGCCAGGCAGTCAGGCTTTTGATGCAGCATTTGTTGAAACTGCCATGCTGCGTCGCAAGGCACAGCGCCTGCTGGCCAAACTGACAGCCAAGGACAACATCAAGTTTGATGGTTTGAGCCGCGCAAGCCATGTCACCGATGCCACCGACTGGCGGGTCGAATACCCGTTTGTGGTGCTGACCCCGGATACCGAAGCCGAGCTGGCCGGTCTAGTCCGGGGCTGCATTGAACTGGGCCTGACCACAATGGCACTGACTTAAGCACAATTGCTTGCCAAATTCTCCCGTTCGCCCTGAGCTTGTCGAAGGGTTCTCGAAGGCTTCGACAAGCTCAGCCCGAACGGGAACCTCTTAAGTCAGTGCCATTGGGGCCTGACCATCATTGCGCGTAGCGGCGGCACCGGCTACACCGGCGGCGCGATTCCGCTGACCTGGAAAAGCGCCGTCATCAACACCGAAAAGCTCGAAGCCATGACCGAGGTCGAAATGCTTCAACTGCCAGGCCTGGATCATCAGGTCGGTCCCGTCTGGACCGAAGCCGGCGTGGTGACGCACTGCGTGGCGCAGGCGGCAGAGCGCGCCGGTTTTGTCTTTGCGGTCGATCCGACCTCGGCGGAAGCCTCCTGCATCGGCGGCAATATTGCCATGAACGCCGGTGGCAAAAAAGCCGTGCTGTGGGGCACGGCGCTCGATAACCTGGCCAGTTGGCGCATGGTGACGCCGCAGGCCGAATGGCTGGAAGTAACCCGGCTGAATCACAACCTGGGCAAAATTCATGATGCCGAACTGGCCAGTTTTGCGCTGAACTATTTCAAGGCCGACGGCAAAACCCCGCTTCGCAGCGAGCGGCTCGACATTCCCGGTCAGGCTTTTCGCAAGGCAGGTCTCGGCAAGGATGTCACCGACAAGTTTTTAAGCGGCCTGCCGGGCATTCAAAAAGAAGGCTGCGACGGCCTGATCACCAGCGCCCGCTGGATCGTCCATCGCATGCCCCAACATACCCGCACCGTCTGCCTGGAGTTTTTGACCGATGCAGAACTCCAGCCCTTCACCGATTACAAGGCCAGAATCGACCCGGAAGGCCGTTTCAACAAAGGCAAGTTGCTACAAAATAAAGAGCTGCATGCGCAGGTACAGCAAGGGCTTGAGGCTGATTTGGCTATATTTTCTGACCTGAGCAACGCCTACACCCCGAGTTTTGGTCTGATGGGGCACGAGTCGCTCATCATGCAGCAGTCGGCCATTGGCGCAATTGCAGTCAGCGTGAAAGACGGCCTGCAATCATCACCATCGCCAGGCGTAGTGTGGTCGCGCATGAGCTGCGCATCGCCAGCTTGAAAGCTCGATTTGTATAAAATTAGATACAATGAAAACCATCAAAGCGGTGATCTGGGTCGGTTCTTCGCATCAAGACTTGCAGGATTTCCCAAAAGATGCCCGAGGAATCGCGGGGCACCAGCTTTGGAATGTGCAACGGAGGTTGGAGCCTTCTGACTGGAAGCCGATGGAAAACATTGGACCAGGCACAAAAGAGATACGGGTTCAGGACGCGAGTGGCATTTTTCGGGTGTTTTACGTCGCCAGGTTTGAAGAAGGTGTTTACGTCTTGCACTGTCTTCAAAAGAAAACCCAGAAGACTCCGTTGCGAGACTTGCGGATCGCAAAAATCCGCTACCAGGCGGTTTTGCTTGAAAGAAGAAAGGAAGCTGCATCATGATCAAGGTTGACACAAAAATCCGGCACATCACCAAACCAGGTACCAACATATTTTCAGATCTGGGTTTTGACCCGGATGAGGCCCAGGCACACGAAGCCCAGGCGCAGCAGCGGTTTGATGAAATCACGGCGTTGAAACAGCAACTGATGGTCGCTGTATCAGACTGGATTGACGAAAATCACCTCAAGCAAGATGAAGCAGCCGTCATTTTGAAGGTGACCCGGCCGCGCGTGTCGGATGTCGTGAATCAGAAAGTGAACAAATTCACCATCGATGCGCTGGTGGATATGCTGGCCCGCATAGGCAAGCCGGTTCGACTGGCGATTGGATGATTTGATGGACTTCGCCCCCTACCTGGCATGTGTTGCCGCCGACCTGAAGACCGGCAACGCGACCGAGCACACGCATCGCCCGGCGCTGCAAACACTGCTTGAATCTTCCCTGCCCGGCATCAAGGCCACCAACGAGCCAGCCAGCTTGTCGCGCTGATTGCCCGCACCATGACGCTGCAAGCCGAGATTGACCAGGCCATTGCCGCCTCGAACGGCTGGCCGCTGCGCTAGACCTGATCATTTGAAACAAACAAATGGTGAAGCAAGAGTATGTCTTTAACTTGGCATCTGGCGCTGCGGCAGGTAGGTTCTGGAGTCGGTGACGGGCTTCAACTGGTTCACTGGATATTCCTGAATTTATAGCTGCTTACGCATATACGACGGGCGCTATAGCCTGTTTTCGTCACATAGACTGCGCCAAACTTTCAGCCAGACCGGCTCGGTTCGGGCTACACTTCGCTAACCAGCCAATAAACTGAAAAAGTCTTTTTTCCCCTTCCTCATAAACGATCTGCATCTTTGATGCAGTTCATTATCTTATTAAGAATATTTAAATGAAAATTTGCACTACACCACAAGAACGCAGAGACGCACTTGAAATAGTTAAGCCGATAAAAATAGCCGTCGCTTATGTCGGAATGGGCTGGGATAAGTATATCGACAAAGATTTCTTGGAAGAAATAATTCTGTCACCAACGTTGGGATCAAATCCATTGGCAATTTTGGAGATTGTCAAGGTAATTGGATTTGATAATGTTTACTTTTTGGATCGACTTCATTCCAAAATATATATTGGAAACGATCAAGTTTTTCTGGGCAGTCCAAATTTATCAACCAATGGTTTTTCTAACAATGGAAACCACGAAATTGGTGTTTTACTTGAAAAGGGTGCTAGTCAAAAGAAATGCAGTATTGATATCTTTGACGCATACAAAGCCGAAGCGCAAAAAGACTACCATGATGAAGAGAGCAAGTGGGATAAACTGAAAAAGTTGTATCGACGTTGGCAAGAATCAATAGAATCTGAATTTAATATTAGCGATAATAAGTCATCCAATAAGGAAAAACCTGATCTTAACTTAATTACAATTCATGTTGTACCTTATATTATAAATGGTGATTTGGAATATAATTTTAATGTCGTACTCGGTGCAATCAATCAACTCAACAGCACAAAATTAGATGATTATTTCAAGGAAGATTTTGAGTTCCTTCCTGATCCAGATGATAATATTCAGAAAGGTGATTGGATTCTGGCTTGGCCTTGTGACCAGAAGGGATATCCTATAGCCGATGAAAGAATTTATTGGGTGTATGTACATCACGTTATTCCATCTGGATATATTCATTCGGGTTCCCCTTACACCAAGCTCGTAGGGCAAGCTGCAAGCTTAAAGACACCACCTGAGCCATTTAGATTAACTCCCACGAAAAAAGCAAATATTCGAGTCGCGCTGAATTCAGGTAATTTCAATGACATGCTTTTCCTGCGCAAGCCTTGGACACTTGGCCCTGCCGATAAACTGGTTCCTGCTTTCTTAGCCGCAATCTAAATCAGCCTGTAGCCACCGTCGAATAAGCGCAAGCAGCTATTGAAAATATAGTAAATTGCGCCAATCGTTGTCCCAGCCTGTCCGGCACCTTGCAAAGCAGCCTGATGACCGATAAGGGCTGCAATCAGACCACCCGATGAACGCTCCCACCCAAGCCAGCCATTTTTTCCCCGTGCCCGAGGCCAGCAGCGCGGCCCAGGGGCAGCCACGCATCCGCGAAATCCCCTACAACTACACCTCGTTTTCTGACCGGGAAATCGTCATCCGCCTGCTGGGCACTTCGGCCTGGGGCTGGCTTGACCGGCTGCGCGACGAGCGCCAGACTGGCCGCTCGGCACGCATGTTGTACGAGGTGCTGGGCGACATTTGGGTGGTGCAGCGCAACCCCTATTTGCAGGATGACCTGCTGCACAACCCGAAGCGCCGGGTGCTGCTGGTCGAAGCCTTGCAACACCGTCTGCGCGAGATTCAGAAGCGCCGCACCCCGGATGCCGACCCCGAGCGCGATGCCCTGGTCGGCCAGTTGCTGCAAGCTGCCGGCCAGGCAGTGCAGGCTTTTGATGCCGCCTTTGTCGAAACCGCCATGCTGCGCCGCAAGGCCCAGCGCCTGCTGGCCAAACTCACGGCACGCGACAACATCAAGTTTGACGGCCTGTCACGCGTCAGCCATGTCACCGATGCCACCGACTGGCGGGTCGAATACCCGTTTGTGGTGCTGACCCCGGACGCCGAAGCCGAGCTGGCCGGACTGGTTTGGGGCTGCATTGAACTGGGCCTGACCATCATTGCACGCGGCGGCGGCACTGGCTACACCGGCGGCGCGATTCCTTTGAGGTGGAAAAGCGCCGTCATCAACACCGAAAAGCTCGAAGCCATGAGCGAGGTCGAAATGGTTCAACTGCCGGGCCTGGATCATCAGGTCGGCACCGTCTGGACTGAGGCCGGCGTGGTGACGCACCGCGTGGCGCAGGCGGCAGAGCGGGCCGGTTTTGTCTTTGCAGTCGATCCAACCTCGGCAGAAGCCTCCTGCATCGGCGGCAACATTGCCATGAACGCGGGTGGCAAAAAGGCCGTGCTGTGGGGCACGGCGCTGGATAACCTGGCCAGTTGGCGCATGGTGACGCCGCAGGCCGAATGGCTGGAGGTGACCCGGCTGAACCACAACCTGGGCAAAATTCACGATGCCGAACTGGCCAGTTTTGCGCTGGACTATTTCAAGGCCGACGGCAAAACCCCGCTTCGCAGCGAGCGGCTTGACATTCCCGGCACGGCTTTTCGCAAGGCGGGCCTCGGCAAGGACGTGACCGACAAGTTTTTAAGCGGCCTGCCGGGCATTCAAAAAGAAGGCTGCGACGGCCTGATCACCAGTGCCCGCTGGATCGTGCATCGCATGCCAAAACATACCCGCACCGTTTGCCTGGAGTTTTTTGGCAATGCACGCGATGCGGTGCCGTCAATTGTCGAAATCAAGGATTTCATGTTTGCCGAGAAAGCGCGTTCAGGCGTTTTGCTGGCTGGTCTGGAGCATCTCGATGACCGCTATCTGAAGGCCGTCGGTTACGCCACCAAGAGCAAACGCGGCCTCCTGCCCAAAATGGTGCTGTTTGGCGACATTGCCGGCGACGATGCCGATGCCGTGGCGCGGGTTACCAGCGAGGTGGTGCGGATTGCCAATTCGCGCAACGGTGAGGGTTTTATTGCCATCAGCCCCGAGGCGCGCAAGAAATTCTGGCTGGATCGCAAGCGCACCGCCGCCATCAGCAAACACACCAACGCCTTCAAGATCAACGAAGACGTGGTGATTCCGCTGCCGCGCATGGCCGAGTACACCGACGGCATCGAGCGCATCAACATCGAACTGAGCCTGGCCAACAAGCTGGCGCTGTGCGATGCGCTGCAGGACTTTTTTACCCAGGGCCATTTGCCGCTGGGTCGCCAAGACGATGCCAGCGAGATTTCAGCCGCCGAGCTGCTGGAAGACCGGGTGGCGCAAGCTCAGGCGCTGCTGGCCGGGGTGCATGCCTTGTGGGCTGGCTGGCTGCGTGATATTGAGCCGCTGTTTGCGCAATTGCAGGATCACAGCCTGCGGGCAAGCTGGAAAACCCAGCTTCGCCAGCCCTTGCAGCAGATTTTTGCCGGTGTCGCGTTCGAGCCGATTCTGGGCGAGTGCAACGCGATTCACCAGCGGGTGCTCAAAGGCCGGGTCTGGGTCGCCTTGCACATGCATGCCGGTGATGGCAATGTGCATACCAACATTCCGGTCAACAGCGATGACTACGCGATGCTGCAAGCCGCCCACGCTGCGGTCAAGCGCATCATGGCGCTGGCGCGTTCGCTGGACGGCGTGATCTCGGGCGAACATGGCATCGGCATCACCAAGCTGGAGTTTTTGACCGACGCAGAGTTGCAGCCCTTCACCGATTACAAGGCCAGGGTCGATCCGCAAGGGCGCTTCAACAAAGGCAAATTGCTACGAAATAGAGAGCTGTCTGCGCAGGTGCAGCAAGGGCTAGAGGCCGATTTAGCATTAATTTCTGGCAACCAAGGCAAGCTGCTACAAAATAAAGAGCTGCTTGCGCAGGTACAGCAAGGGCTAGAGGCCGATTTGGCATTATTTTCTGACCTGAGCAACGCCTACACCCCGAGTTTTGGCCTGATGGGGCACGAGTCGCTGATCATGCAGCAGTCGGCGATTGGCGCGATAGCCGTCAGCGTGAAAGACTGCCTGCGCTGCGGCAAGTGCAAGCCGGTGTGTTCGACCCATGTTCCGCGTGCCAATTTGCTGTATTCCCCGCGCAACAAGATTCTGGCGACATCCTTGCTGGTGGAAGCCTTTTTGTACGAAGAGCAGACCCGCCGCGGTGTCAGCATCAAGCACTGGCAAGAGTTTGAAGATGTCGCCGACCACTGTACGGTGTGCCACAAATGCCTGTCGCCCTGTCCGGTGAAAATTGACTTTGGCGATGTATCGATGAACATGCGCCATCTGCTGCGCAAGATGGGCAAAAAGAGCTTTCGGCCTGCTGGTGCGGCCGCCATGTTCATGCTCAATGCGACCAGCCCCGAAACGCTCAAGGCGGCGCGCTCGGTGATGGTCAATCTGGCTATCCCGGCCCAGCGGCTGGCTGCCAACCTGCTCAAGATGGTGGCACGCAAACAGACCCAGGCACCGCCCGCCACGCTGGGCACGGCACCGCTCAAGGAACAGGTGATCCACTTCATCAACAAAAAGCTGCCCGGCGGCCTGCCAAAAAAAACCGCCCGCGCCCTGCTCGACATTGAAGACAAAGACTACGTGCCGATCATCCGCAACCCGAAAACCACCACGGCAGAAACCGAAGCGGTGTTTTATTTTCCGGGCTGTGGCTCCGAACGTCTGTTTAGCCAGGTGGCGCTGGCAACGCAAGCCATGCTCTGGCATGCTGGCGTACAAACCGTGCTGCCGCCGGGCTACCTGTGCTGCGGCTACCCGCAGCGCGGCGGCGGCCAGTTTGACCGCGCCGAGAAAATGATCACCGACAACCGGGTGCTGTTTCATCGCGTTGCCAATACGCTCAATTACCTCGACATCAAGACCGTGGTAGTAAGTTGCGGCACCTGTTTTGACCAGTTGCAGGGCTACCAGTTTGACAAAATATTTCCGGGCTGCCGCATCATCGACATCCATGAATACCTGCTTGAAAAAGGCATCACGCTGGCCTCAGCCGGGGCGTTTTTATTCCACGACCCCTGCCACAGCCCGATGAAATTGCAGGAGCCGCTCAAGACCGTGAAAGCCTTGCTGGGCGATCAAGTGATTTTGTCGGAGCGCTGCTGCGGCGAAGCCGGCACGCTGGCCTTGAACCGGCCCGACATTTCGACCCAGGTGCGTTTTCGCAAGGAAGAAGAAATCCGCCAGGGCGAGGCGCAGTTACGCACCACAAAAGGTGTGGTTATCAGCGACAACATCACAATACTGACCTCTTGCCCGGCCTGTCTGCAGGGCCTGAGCCGCTATGGCGACGATCTGCAAAACGGCCTGCTGCAAGCCGACTACATCGTGGTCGAAATGGCCCGGCAGATACTCGGCCAGCAGTGGCTGCCCGATTACGTCAGGCTGGCCAACGAGGGCGGCATCGAGCGGGTGCTGGTTTAAGCGAGTTACGCAATTTAAGCGATTTGCGCAACACAGCAGCAGGTTACTCATCACTTACACAAGGAGACTTCACAATGGCAGGTTTGCAAGCCGGGGCACCAAGCCCCCAAAACATCACGATCCATAGCCTTTCAAGGGTGCTGGAGGTCAGCTTCTCGGATGGCGCGGAATTTCGCATTCCGTTTGAGCTGATGCGCGTCTATTCACCATCGGCCGAGGTGGCAGGGCACGGTGCCGGACAGGAAACCCTGCAAACCGGCAAGCGCGAGGTCACGCTGACCGGCCTGGAGCCAGTCGGCAACTACGCCGTGCAGCCGAGTTTTTCGGATGGCCATGAATCCGGGATATTCTCATGGGACTACCTGTATTTTCTGGGCTCGCAGCAAGACAAGCTGTGGGCTGACTACACCGCCCGGCTGGCGGCGGCTGGCGCCACCCGGGATACCCCAATGCCGGCCAAAGCCGGCAGCAGTTGCGCCAGCCATTGATCAAAACCACGACAAGACCATGAGCAGCACCCATTTCGGCTACAAAAGCGTTGAAGAGTCTGAAAAAGCCAGCCACGTCAAGGGCGTGTTTGATTCGGTAGCGCCCAAATACGACCTGATGAACGATCTGATGTCGATGGGCCTGCACCGCCTGTGGAAAGCCTACACCGTCATGGTCGCCAACCTGCACGAGGGCGATCAGGTGCTTGACATTGCCGGTGGCACTGGTGACCTGGCCCGGGCGTTTGCCAAAAAGGTCGGTGCCAGCGGCCGGGTAGTGCATACCGATATCAATGAGGCCATGCTGCGCTGCGGTCGTGAGCGGCTCGAAGATGCCGGGCTGCTGCTGCCAACGCTGGTGTGTGATGCCGAAAAACTGCCGTTTGCCAGCAACCAGTTCAACCTGGTCAGCGTTGCCTTTGGCCTGCGCAACATGACGCACAAGGAGTTGGCGCTGGCCGAGATGAACCGGGTGCTCAAGCCCGGCGGCCGGCTGCTGGTGCTGGAGTTCTCCAAGGTCGCCAAACCGCTTGAAAAAGCCTACGACTGGTATTCGTTCAAAGTGCTGCCTAAGTTGGGCGAACTGGTGGCGGGCGATGCGGCAAGTTACCAGTACCTGGCCGAGTCGATTCGCATGCACCCGAGTCAGGAAGAACTCAAATCCCTGATGAAGGCTAATGGCTTTGGCCATGTTGATTACCACAACCTGACTGGCGGTCTGGTAGCCTTGCATGTTGGAATTAAATGTTGACAAATATCAACGCAGTGGTTTGTAAATTCAAATTGATGGAGATGACATGAAACGTTGGCTTTGGTTATTGACAATCAGCCTGGCTCTGGTGGCTGGTCACGCAGACGCGGCCCGGCGCCTCGGTGGTGGCGGCTCAATCGGCAAGCAGTCGAGCAATGTGACGCAGCGTCAGGCCACACCAAACACCCCCGGCACACCGGGTGCGCCCTCGCAAGCGGTGCCCAACTCACCCGCCAACAGCCCTGGCGCAGCCGCAGCGGCGGCTCCCAAGAAACCCTGGGGTGCCATGCTTGGCGGTCTGGCAGCCGGTCTGGGCTTAGCCTGGCTGGCGAGTTCGCTCGGTCTGGGTGCCGCCATGGGGCAATTCATGATGTTTGCGCTGCTGGCGCTGGTGATCATGGTGGCGGTGGGCTGGTTCATGCGCTCACGCAAAGCCAAAAGTGCCACCGCGTCGGCTTCGCCGTTTGCCTTTCAGGGGGCTGGCGCATCCGGTCAGGCACCCGCACCGGCCAGTTATCGACCGGAAAATGTCGGCAACGATGCGTCGGCCCGGCCTTGGGAGCGCACCGGCACAGCCTTTGACAGTGCGGGTGCATCGGCTGCTGCTGCCAACACGGGTTCGATGATTGGATCAGGCTTGAGCGGTTCGCAGTCCTGGGGCATTCCCGCCGGCTTTGACACCGATGGCTTTCTCAAGTCGGCCAAGGCTAATTTTGTATCGCTGCAAGCCGCCTGGGACAAGGCCGACATCCCGGCTCTGCGCGCCATGATGACCGACACCATGCTGAAAGAAATCCAGGCGCAACTGGCCGATCGTGAAACCCATACCGGCGGCCCGGTGAATCTGACCGATGTGGTGATGATCGAAGCCCATTTGCTGGGCATTGAAGACCTGGGTGACGACTACATGGCCAGCGTCGAGTTTTCCGGCATGATCCGCGAAGAACCCTCGGCTGGCGCCAGCCCGTTCCGCGAAGTCTGGAACATGGTCAAGTCCAAAAATGGCCACAGCGGCTGGCTGGTGGCCGGGGTGCAAGCCCTGCAGTAAGTATTGGACCGCGTTTTCAGGGAATAATCGGGGGCTATGGCAACACAGTCCCCTTTTTCATTTCTGCAGGGTTTCCTTCAGAAACTCCCGCTCCCCAAGTTGCAGCCGCCCGCCTGGGCGGTGCACGAAGCGCAACGGCGCATTGTCCTGACGCTTAACCATGTGTTGATGCAAGAGAGCGAAGCCACGGCCCGGCTGGCGCGGCAAAAAGGTCGGGTGATGCTGGTGCAGTGGCGCTCTTTTTCTTTCAAGCTGCTGGCGACTCCGGCAGGCTTGCTGGACCTTGCCACACCGGAGGCCGCACCCGATCTGGTGCTGACCATGACCGATGAGTCGCCGCTGGCGCTGCTGCAAATGGCAGTGCGCGGAGACAGGCCCGGTGTCCGCATAGAGGGTGATGTTCAGTTGGCCGCCGAGGTGAACTGGCTGACCGAGCATGTCCGCTGGGACATGGAGGAAGACTTGGCACGCATCATGGGCGATGTGCCGGCGCGCACCCTGAGCCAGATGGCGCAGGGGCTGGTCAGCGGCCTGCGGCAGTTTGTTGCCCGGGCGGCCAGTTTCATTCCTGGCAAATCGACTCCATGACGCGTCTCTTTCGCGGTGTCTTCATCGTCTGGGTGATGCTGCGTTATGGGCTTGATGAACTGGTCCTGACAAGTTTCAAGAAGCCATGGCTGTTGCAAATCGCCCGGGTTGTGACCATCGGGCGCAAGCTCGATGCCCCGCGCGGTCAGCGCATTCGCCAGGCGCTGGAGAGTCTGGGCCCGATTTTTGTCAAGTTTGGCCAGGTTCTGTCAACCCGGCGCGATTTGTTGCCGGTGGACATTGCCGACGAACTGGCGCTGCTGCAAGACCGGGTGCCGCCGTTTCCAAGCGAAGTCGCCATTGGCATCATCGAGAAAGCCTTCAAGAAGAAGGTTGACGATATTTTTGTGTCGTTCGAGCGCCAGCCGGTGGCCAGCGCGTCAATTGCCCAGGTGCATTTTGCGGTGCTCAAAGTTCGTGATGGCAGCCACCGTGATGTCGCTGTCAAGGTGTTACGCCCCGGCATGCTCGAAGTGATTGACAAAGACCTTGATCTGTTGCGCATGATGGCCGGCTGGGTCGAGAGCCTGTCAGATGACGGCAAACGTCTCAAGCCCCGTGAGGTGGTGGCAGAGTTTGACAAATACCTGCATGACGAGCTTGATTTGGTGCGCGAGGCATCCAGTGCTGCGCAGTTGCGCCGCAACATGGAAGGCTTGGACATGGTGCTGATCCCCGAGATGTTCTGGGATTACTGCATGCCCGACGTGATGGTGATGGAGCGCATGAAGGGGGTTCCGATCAACCAGGTCGAGCGCTTGCGCGCCGCTGGTGTCGATATCCCGAAGCTGGCGCGTGATGGTGTCACCATTTTTTTTACCCAGGTGTTTCGGGATGGTTTTTTTCATGCCGACATGCATCCCGGCAATATCCAGGTCAGCCTCGACCCGGCAACTTTTGGGCGTTACATTTCGCTCGATTTTGGCATCGTCGGCACCTTGACCGAGATCGACAAAGAGTATCTGGCGCAGAATTTCACCGCATTCTTTCGGCGTGACTACAAACGGGTGGCCGAACTGCACATCGAGTCAGGCTGGGTGCCGCCATCGACCCGGGTTGATGAACTTGAGTCGGCGGTGCGCACCGTGTGTGAACCGTATTTTGATCGGCCCCTGAAGGAACTTTCGCTGGGCATGGTGCTGATGCGGCTGTTTCAGACATCGCGGCGCTTTCATGTCGAGATTCAGCCGCAGTTGGTATTGCTGCAAAAGACCCTGCTCAATATTGAAGGTCTGGGCCGCCAGCTTGACCCAGATCTGGATTTGTGGCACACCGCCAAGCCGTTTCTGGAACAGTGGATGATCAACCAGATTGGACCGAAGAAATTGCTCAACGAGTTGCGCAACGAAGGCCCCCGTTACGCCAAGCTGTTGCCGGAGTTGCCGCGTTTGCTGTTTGATTTTTTGCACAACAGTTCGCGCTCTCGCGGCGCCGATGTGCAGGCTTTGCTGCAAGAGCAGAAAAAAACCAACCGGTTGCTGTCAGCCATTGTTTATGGCGGGCTGGGTTTTGTGTTGGGCCTGATGGTGATGCAGATTTTGATGCGGGTCAGGCTTTTCTGACCCGCAAGACACGCCGCACCCACTGACAACGGGCGCAACTTTATAATCTTGGGCTTTGCCGCTCTTTCTCCCATCTCTTTACCATGCCAATTTACGCTTACAAATGCGATTCTTGCGGGTTCGCCAAAGACGTATTGCAAAAAATTTCTGATCCACTGCTAACCGACTGCCCGTCTTGCGGCAAATCTTCGTTTGCCAAGCAATTGACCTCTGCTGGTTTTCATTTGAAGGGTTCGGGCTGGTATGCGACGGATTTCAAGGGGGGTAGTGCTGGTGCCACTGCGGCACCCGAAGCGGCAGAGGCTGCAGCAGTGCCAGCCACGACCGATGCATCGACTGCTAGGCCAGCGGCAGCAGCAGGTGCCGCAGTCGCACCTGCTGCTGCCACTGGCTGCGCTGGTGGTTGCGCCTGCCACAGTTGATGTTTCAATGAAAGCTTCCGTGCCAATCAAGAAATACCTGCTGACCGGCTTGCTGGTCTGGCTGCCGCTGGCCATCACCATTTGGGTGCTGCTGTGGCTGATGGGTTTGCTCGATGGCATTTTCATTGCGCTGTTGACCGCCATGCAGGCGGTGTCGCCGGACTCGGTTGTCGGCTTTTGGGAGCAGTTCAAGCATATTCCCGGTTTAGGCGTGGTGCTGGTTTTTGGCGGTCTGCTGGTGAGCGGTGCCTTGGTGTCGAATGTGGCCGGGCGCTGGTGGCTCAACCATTGGCACGGCCTGATGGCCAAGATTCCGGTGTTCAAATCGATCTACAACAGTGTCAAAAAAGTGTCTGACACCCTGTTTTCGAGCAATGGCAATGCGTTTCGGACCGCCTTGCTGGTGCAATATCCACGCGCCGGCTGCTGGACCATTGCGTTTCAGACTGGCTCGCCGGATGGAGAGGTGGCACACCACCTCGGTGATGACTTTGTCAGTGTTTATGTGCCGACCACGCCCAATCCGACCAGCGGATTTTTCCTGATGCTGCCGCGCGCTGACGTGATTCAACTCAGGATGAGTGTCGATGAAGCCTTGACTTATGTTATTTCGATGGGATCGGTGGCACCGACCGCCACGGTTTCGGTGGCGCACAAATGATTTTTGACAACCCTGCTGCCCGGTGTGGCAGCGAATGAAAGCAGTTCTTATGGCCATACGTTCTCATTATTGCGGTCTGGTGACCGAAGCCCTGATGGGCCAAAGCGTAACCCTGTGCGGCTGGGTCAATCGCCGGCGTGACCACGGCGGCGTGATTTTTGTCGATGTGCGCGACCGTGAAGGTTATGTGCAGGTGGTCTGTGACCCGGATCGGGCCGACATGTTCAAGGTCGCTGAAGATCTGCGCAACGAGTTCTGCATCCAGATCAAGGGGCTGGTACGGGCGCGGCCCGAGGGCACTGTCAATGACAAGCTCAACAGCGGCAAAATTGAAGTGCTGTGCCATGAACTCAAGGTGCTCAATCCGTCGGTGACGCCACCGTTCCAGTTGGACGAGGAAAACCTGTCGGAAACCACCCGCCTGACGCACCGGGTGCTGGATTTGCGCCGCCCTTACATGCAAAACAACCTGATGCTGCGCCACCGCGTCGCCATGGAAGTGCGCAAATACCTCGATGTCAACGGCTTTGTCGATATCGAAACCCCCATGCTGACCAAGAGCACACCCGAAGGTGCCCGCGACTACCTGGTACCCAGCCGGGTGCATGACGGGCACTTTTTTGCGCTGCCGCAAAGCCCGCAGTTGTTCAAGCAGTTGCTGATGGTGGCCGGCTTTGACCGCTATTACCAGATCACCAAGTGCTTTCGTGACGAAGACCTGCGGGCTGATCGCCAGCCCGAATTCACCCAGATCGATATCGAAACCTCGTTCATGGAAGAAGAGGAAATCCGCGACATGGCGCAGGTGATGATCAAGACGGTGTTCCAGAACACCATGCAGGTTGATCTTGGCGACTTTCCGGAGATGAGCTACCAAGAGGCCATGCACCGGTTCGGTTCTGACAAGCCCGACTTGCGCGTCAAGTTCGAATTTACCGAAGTCACCGATGTCATGACCGATGTGAATTTCAAGGTGTTTTCGGGTGCTGCGAACCTGAAAGGCGGCCGGGTTGTGGCGCTCAAAGTGCCCGGCGGTGCCCGTGAAGGCAGTGGCCTGAGTCGGGGCGAGATTGATGCTTACGCCGAGTTCGTCAAAATATACGGTGCCAAGGGGCTGGCCTACATCAAGGTCAATGACCTGTCCAAAGGGCCCGGCGACAAGGCCAATCCGTGGCCAGGCCTGCAAAGCCCGATCGTCAAGAATATCCATGATGCAGCGCTGCGGGCGGTGCTGGAGCGCACTGGTGCGCAGGATGGCGATCTGATTTTCTTTGGTGCCGACAAGGCAAAGGTCGTCAACGATGCCATCGGCGCCCTGCGCCTGAAGATTGGCCACAGCGAATTTGGCAAGAAAAATGGCCTGTTTGAAGACCGCTGGGCACCGCTGTGGGTGGTGGATTTTCCGATGTTTGAATACGACGAAGAGTCGCAGCGCCATACCGCCGTGCACCACCCCTTCACGGCACCGAAAGACGGTCATGAAGACTGGATGGTCACAGCGCCCGAAAAGTGCATTTCCAAGGGCTACGACATGGTGCTCAACGGCTGGGAAATGGGCGGTGGCTCGGTGCGAATTCACCGCGCCGATGTACAGCAAAAAGTGTTTGATGCGCTCAAGATCACGCCTGAAGAAGCCCAGCAAAAATTTGGCTTTCTGCTCGATGCCCTGCAGTATGGCGCGCCGCCGCACGGTGGACTGGCCTTTGGTCTGGACCGTATCGTGACCATGATGACCGGCGCCGAGTCGATTCGCGACGTGATTGCCTTCCCGAAAACCCAGCGTGCCCAGTGCCTGCTGACGCAGGCCCCGTCGCTGGTGGATGAAAAGCAGTTGCGCGAATTGCACATCCGCTTGCGCAATGCGGATTTGGTGAAGGCCGGGTAAATTTGCAGATTTCGGCTTGGTTCAAAATCTGCAGGGCGCTCGATCTGAGCGCCCTTTGCGTTTTTGCGGCTTTAGCCAACTTCATTGGCTAAAATAGCCAGTCACAACCGCGAGGCATCCGATGCAAGTCACCGCCACACAAGCCAAGAACCGCTTTGGCTATTTTTGCGCCAAGGCCAAAAGCGAGCCTGTTTTTATTGAAAAAGACGGGCGACTCGACAGCGTGATCATGTCCTTTGACACTTTTCAGACACTCAAGGCAGCCCAGGCCCCGGCCAGCCTTGAGCAGCGCAAGCGCGAATTCCAGGAAAAATACAAAGACTGGATTGATGCGCAAAATGCGCATCACGAAGCGCACGGACTGTGGTGCGATGGTTTGGTGGCCTGGCCAGGAGAGGCGTGATGGCACAGTACGATGTGTATCCGAATCCGCAGCGTCAGTCGCGTCAGTTCATTCCTTATGTGATCGATGTACAAAGCAATTTGATTGACTGTCTGGCAACCCGCCTAGCAGCCTGTCGGACTTATGCACGAAATTGGTAAATCATGTTGAAAGTGGGTGGCAGGATGGTCTGTACACTCGACCAACCCTTCTGAGCAAGACTTCCATGAGCAAATTTCGTGACATCGACAACAGTGCAGTGTTC
>CAIQOO010000168.1 GCA_903873485.1 uncultured beta proteobacterium
ACGGCATCCCGTCGTATTGAAGGGAAAAAAAATCAAAATTCCCAAGAAAGAGGACGCATAAAGCTTCCTCCTCGTCGAAATTTCACTATCCGATCGCCAACTGAAAACAGTTGGATGGGATAACTTTGTTCAAAGTCCAAGGTAAAGGCGTGGCGTGTTGCCACGTTGCTCCAGCATCGCCTTGGCCGCCAGCTCGGCTGGGTTGCCGGCCTCCCTGCTGAACGGGTGTGCCGTGCCCAACACCACCAGGCGCGCATCCAAGTCATCCGGCACATCAGCGCCGGTCTGCGGCATCGGGTGAATGCGCTGAAAGTCGCCGGTGGTCGTCAAATCTTTTTTCAGGCGACGCTCCAGTTCAGCCACCACCTTGTCTGGTTCACGCTTGAATTGCTCGGCCCGGTCTTCGGCCAGCTTGGTCACCGTGGGTTGTGTGGAATACCAATAATTCGGACCATCCTGATACAAGTAAGTGGCGGCACCCGCCATGCGCCGAAGTGCGTCACCAAACACCGCAGGCGACTCGCCCGGCATCACGCAGCCCAACTTCACGCGCCGATCTTCAATACCCTTGTGTGCGGCTGCCGTGGTGGGGGCCGACCCCAAATAGATGGCACGCGCCACCCGGCGACATGCCGAAAACTTGCCCAGATTGGGCAGCTCACTGTCAAGCTTGAGCGGCAGCGAGTTTGGCCCATCCACATCCTTCTCAATCACCGGCACCCAGTTGTCCGACAAGTAGCGCGTCAGTTCAGACTGCACACGCGGGTCATCAATGGCAATAAAGCCGGGCAAGATCAGTGGATTGCGGTCACCCTTTTCCCACAGGCTGTGAATCACCGCCGCCATCAGCCGCAGCACGCCACGGGTGCGCTGAAATTTCACCAGGGTTGACCAGTCGTTATAAAGCCGGTCAAAAATTTCCGGGTGAATCGGGTAAGCCGCCTTGATGCGTTGCTCGTAGTCCGACTCACGGCACTCGGACGGAAACTCGGCCTGCTGGTTACGATAAAACTCGGCAAAGGCCCGCGCCACCACATCGCGGTCCTTGAACTGCGCCGGGTCAGACAAGGGCTGAAACAAGCGCCGCCGCACAATCTCAAAGCCTTCTTCGGCGCTCGCCGGTCGCCACGACGATTCCACCCGTCCCACCACGTTGCGCAGACGGTCCAGCGCCTCGCGCCCACGGGTGCCGCCCACTTCCACATCATCACTGTGCGAGCGGCCCGAAGTATCCGAGGCCGGCAGGCTAATCACCAGCAAACAATTCTTGGCCAGCTTGGCCGATTCGGTCAACACCTGGGCAAAGGAAAACTGCGTCTCGAAGCCGCCTGCTGGCAGGTCGCTCTGGTCGTGCAGTTGGCGTGCGTAGGCCACCCACTCGTCGATCAGAATCAGGCACGGGCCGCAGTCATTGAACAATTCGCGCAACACGTCGCCGGGGCTGGTGGCGTTTTCATCGTCTGCGGCGATGCGGGCAAAGGCTTTTTTGCCGCCCAATTGCCACGCCAGTTCGCCCCACAGCGTGCGTACCACGGTGCCATCGGGCTTGGTCGAAGGGTTGCCGGGCGAAATTTTGTTGCCGACCAGCACCACACGGCGGGCTGCTGGCACCTTGCTCGCCCCGGCTTGCGCCATCACCGCGTCAATCCCGGCCAGCTCGGTCGGCGCAATGCCAGAAAACAGGTGGTACAGCGCCAGCATCGAGTGCGTCTTGCCGCCGCCAAAGTTGGTTTGCAACTGCACCACCGGGTCACCGCCGCCAACAGTTAGCCGACGCACCGCCCCCACCAGCATGTCCTTCAGGCTGGCAGTCAGATAGGTACGGCGAAAGAACTCCACTGGGTTACGGTATTCATCGCTGCCCTGCTTCAGATGCACCTGCCACAGGTCAGCCGCAAACTCGGCTTGCTGGGAGCGGCCACTGGCCACATCTTCGTGCGGCATCACCACTTCGCGCCAGGGTTTCAGGCTGCCGGTTACGCCGCTTTCAATCGCGATGCTGGACGACTTGCGTTTCTCGCTGCGCGCCTGCTCGTCAAAGCGCACCCGCAGCAATTCGGTCTTCATCTTTTCAACTTCATCGGCTTGTGACGCTGATACCGCCACCAGCAGCCGGGCCGCCGAATCCAGCGCGCGGTAGGCATCGTCACCCGAGAACGGCTGCTGGTGTGCCCACTTGTTGCGCCAGTCGCGCACCTCGGACACCAGGCTGCGCTCGGCAAACCCCAGCGTGCGCCGAAACACCTCGTTCCAGATGTCCCACATCAGCTTGAGCAGGGCCGAGGCATCCCATTCGGTGATGGATTTGTTGGCCAGCATCGGGTCTTCAACATAGCCGCGCACCCGGTCTGCCGACAGGGCATTGGTGGCAATGGCGCTTCTGATCTCGCGCTCGACAAACGGCCCGAGGCCGGAGCGTACTAGTTCAAGGGCGCGTCCGACGCGGTCAAAATTGGTGGTAGCCATGGTTTCCTTTCTTATCCCGCGAACGGGATGTCCATTTCGCGCAGAATTTCGTTGGCCCATGGATTAACGTAGCCGTACAACTTGAACAGCTTGCCATCGCGCAAGCGAAACAAGAGACGGGCGCTGGCGTTTTCGACCGAGTTGTCGTAGAGATAGACCCGATCTGCCATTTTTGCCGCCACTGCACAGTTTGCCAAGGACTTGCTGTAACGCGAGATGATCTTGCCGATTGGCACTTCATGGCCGCCTTCGATCATGCGCACCGCCACGCGCTTGGCGTTGATCGAAGGGTTGTCGGTGCCAACAAAAAACAGCCGCACAAAAAAGCCCGCTTGCTTGGCACCAGACCTCCTAGACAAAAATTCAAAATCAACTGTAACCTATTGATTTAATTGACGCATCGTCGTTTATTGGACGATTTTTCAATTTTATTGAAAAGATAGAAATTGGACATTAGAGTTTCAAAACATTGAAATATATAA
>CAIQOO010000169.1 GCA_903873485.1 uncultured beta proteobacterium
CTTGTATCTGGGTCGTGCTCAGCGCCTGGATGTTAGTGCTGGTCAGGCCCGCGAGCTGGCTGGTCTTCAAGGCCTGGATGTCGGTGGTCTCGATCGCCCCGATCTGGCTGGTGCTCAGCGACTTCAGCGTGCCGGTGGTCAAGCCGGACACCTGTGCTGTCGTGAGTGCCTGCACTTGCGTTGTCGTCAGGGCTTGGAGTTGCACACTGGTTATCGCCGCCAAATCGCTGGTCGTAACCAGTGTCGCAATCTGAGTCGTGCTCAACCCAGCGATCTGATCGGTAGTGAGGTTAATTAACCATGATGCCATTTTGATACCCCTAAAACAATTTACCGCCACTCATATTTAGCATGAGAACTTGCAAACACAGGCAAACCCCACGCTTGGTCGCCACACTGTCGTTATCTAATTTTTTCAACGAAATCTGAATTCGAACCACATGAAACATTGCGGCGCTACAGAACAAACGACACATCCGAAAAAAACTTGAGCAAAATCTGAAATTAGCCCCGGTCTCACCCAATGATTTTCAATGGGTACGCTGATGAAAACTCATTTGCACGCCGCTTAGCCTCTTCAATTTGTTCCACTCCAAGTACGGACTCAGACCTGAGACGATTTGCTTTTCCAGATTTATCGCCCCCCGCACTCGCAACAATGAACCATTTGTGCGCCTCAATTGGGTCCAGCGCGACACCTTCCCCCATAGCATACATCAGACCAAGGCGTGATTGCGCTGGCACAACGCCTTGATGTGCGGCCTGAATGAACCACTGAAAGGACATCACTGAATCCTGCACCACACCCTGACCCTTGCTCAAAGCTTGGGCCAGGTTGTACTGCGCTTCCGGGTCACCATGCACTGCCGCTTTGGCCCACCATTCCACTGCCTTGTTGAACTTTTTCATGCGCGCAAACAACACGCCCAACGTTGCCTGAGCTGGAACAAACCCCGCTTCGGCTGCTTTCTGGCATTCTACGAAGGCTCGGCGCAAGTCTCTATTTACACCCTCGCCGCCACTGATCAGCAAAAGGCTCAGGTTCCATCTCGCCTTGGGATCCCCTTGCTCAGCCGCTTTTTGAAACCATTCCAAGGCCATTTGACAATCCTTTGCAACACCTTTTCCTACCAAAAATAGATCGCCCAACGCTGACTGTGCTTGGGCATGGCCTTGTTGTGATGCCAACTGATACCAATGCAACGCCTGGTTGATGTCGATCTCAGCGGCATTTCCTGCCTCATGGTATTTGCCCCGCAAATACTGGGCTTCAGCAACACCCAACTGTGCTGCCTTCAAGAAGCAGGCGACGGCAATGTGGTCCAACCGACTATCAAACAGGTTACCCAAAGCCATCAAGGCACGTGCGTCACCTTGCGCTGCCGCCCGCAAGTACCAGAACATACCTTGCAATGCATCTTGATCCACGCCCTGCCATGACAAAAAAATGCGCCCCAAGGCAAATTGCGCGTCCGACTCACCCTGCTCGGCTGCCTTTTGATACCAATGCACCGCATTGTCGTCACAAAGCCGATTCAACAGCCGGGCCAGATTAAGTTGCGCCTTGGCATGTCCCTGCATTGCTGCGGCCAAATACCATTCCTTCGCCTGGCTGACATCCAATTCAACATCGAGACCCAACTCATTGATCAACCCGAGGTTATATTTGATTTCAGCATCATCTCCGCAAGCTGCCTTGATCCATCTTTTTTCGTCGCGCCTGCGCTCTGCACCACCAGATTTGCGTTGACCTTGCCCACTGCGACCTTTGCCGTCTTGATCAAGCGATGCCATTGCCACTTTCGCCGCAGGGAAGTCTTGCTGCGCTGCTTTGCGATACCAAATCAGCGCCCCATCCAGGTCTGGCGTGCCCAGATGCCCATGCGCATACGCGTCAGCCAGAGCATATTGCGCGGGCGCAAAACCCTGCAGCGCCGCCTGCTGATACCAATGCAAGGCCTTTTGTGCACTCCTGGCAACCGACGCGCCCTTGGCAAACTCCGACCCCAGCGCGTACTGAGCCTGGGCCAACCCGGCCTCGGCGGCTGATAAAAGCAGGGCAATGGCGGCCTCATGATGCAGTTCAGCATAAAACTTGCCTAACCTGAAACTGGCCTTGGCATGACCTTGATCAACTGCCTTCAAATACCATTGAACCGCCTGGTGATCGTCTTTGTCAACACCTACCCCTTTGGCATATCGAGTCGCCAGTTGATACTGCGCATCAGGCAGGCCGCTCTCGGCTGACCGTCGTAGCCAGTTGACCGCTTCGACAACATCTTGGCCAACGCCAATACCAGTGGAATACATCAAGCCAACTTCATATTGGGCTTCGCGTTGCCCGGCCTTCGCATCTTTGAAGATGTGGGCAAAGGTCCGCTTGTCTTTGGCCGGATTTTCAGCAGCGGTTTTGTTGTTTTCTGCCATAGCTGGATTGATCTGCACTATTTGGCCACATCGTCACCCCCGCCCAATGCCTTGTAGAGCTGAACGGTCGATTCGAGCTGTGCCCGTCGCAGTTGTGCCGCCTGTTGCCGGGCCGAATTGATGTCTCGCTGCGCCTCCAGCACATCTAGATAACCAATCATGCCGGCATCAAACCGACCTTGCGCAATTTCCAGGCGCCTGGCCTGCGCTTGTGCAAAAATCCTTGCTGCATCAAGCTGCCTGGCCAGCGACAAGCGGCTGGCCAGCAAATCAGCCACCTCCCGAAACGCGACTTGTATGCTCCGTTCGTATTCTGCAACTGCCACCACCTCTCTGGCTTGCGCCAGATCAACGCCCGCCGCCGTGCGGCCACCATCAAACAATGGCAATGAGATCAAGGGCTGAAAAGACCAGGCGCCACCAGAAAACAAACCAGCCAGACCCTGGCTCGCCAAGCCCAGAGCAGTTGTCAACACCACTTTAGGCAAGAATGCCGCCCGCGCCGCGCCAATGTTGGCATGTGCTGCCATCAGCCGTTGCTCGGCGGCAAGCACATCCGGACGCAACAGCAGCACCTCGGCCGGGAGTCCGGGTGCCATCTCCGAATCAAGCCCTTGCTGATTCAGCCCGGCACCAGGTTGCCACTTGAAAGCTGTGTTGCCCAACAAGAAGTTCAACCGGTTCACGGCAACAGCCTGCTGGTACTCCAGATTCGCCAAATTGCCACGTGTTGACTCTGCCATGCCTGTTGCCTGCTGAAACTCAAAATCACTAGCGCCACCCAGGGCTTGCCCTGTAGCAATCAGCGCCAGCGACAGTTCCCGCAAACCAAGCGTAGAACGTTCAATCGCCGCCAACTCCCGCATTTGAAGCAGCGTGAAGTACGACGTGGCGACATCCGCAACAAGCGAGAGATAGACCAAACGGCGCGATTCTTCGGTGGCCAGATAGCTTAGACGCGCCGACTCGGACAAATTGGCGACTCGCCCCCAGAAGTCCAGCTCAAAAGACACGGCAGACAACTGAAGATCAAACCGCTGGCTGGTCAATGGCGCGCCGATGCCGCTTAAATCTGACGAAGTTCGCGTCAGATTGCCCATGCCGAGCAAATTGACCGTCGGCCCCAAATCGGCTTTGGCCACACCGTACTGTGCTCTGGCCTCTAGCACCCTGGCCGCCGCAATGCGCATATCGCGGTTGTTTTCCAACGCCACTTCAATCAACGCATGCAACTGGGGATCGGTAAAAAAGGCGCGCCAATGCGTCTTGATTGCCAATTGCGGTTTGTCAAGCGTTTGGTCAGCCCATTCTTTGGGCACCGGCAAGGGCGGTCGCTGAAATTCAGGGAGTTGCGCGCAAGCGGCCAACCCTGCCACGATCATCAAAATGAGAGATTTCCAAACCACAGCAGAACCTATTTCCAGAAATGTTGCGGAGCACAGTTTACTGAACAAGGGGCACAAACAAGCTCCGAAAAGGGGCTAAAAACCGGAAATGATGATCTGCAAGCAGCCACAAATATTATAAGAAATAGCCTTCCAGCCCTTTACCATCAAGCGCTACCAGCTATAAATACAATAGCCCATCAAAACCGCGTTCAGCCGCCAGCCACTGCAACACGGGCAGGGTTCCGGGCAACACCGGCGCTACCGTCACGGGCAATTGCTGCCAGGCGAAAGACTGGGCTTCACGCATTTGCAAGTCGCCCGACCAATCTGGCACCTTGCAAAAATGCAGACGCACCAAGGCATGGGGATAGTCCACCAGTTCGATCTTCCAGCGCAGGATCTGGCCGGTTTGAATGCCCAGCTCCTCCAGCAATTCACGCGCCAGGGCTTGCTCCACCGATTCGCCGGGCTCGAGCTTGCCACCGGGGAACTCCCAGTAACCGGCATAGACCTTGCCCTCAGGGCGAGAGGTCAGCAAGAAATCGCCGTTGGCTCGAATCAGCACGCCTACCGCCACCTCCACCACCGGTCGATCCGGCCCGCCGCTGCGCGCCAATGCGGCATCCGCCACCAAGAGAGTCGGTCGATCTGTCATGCGCCGAGCGCCTGTCCGCCAACATAATCCCGCGCAAACTGGTAGGCCACCCGGCCACTGCGCGAGCCACGCTCCAGCGCCCAGACCAGCGCCTGCGGTCGGGCGGCTTCAATGGCAGCCGCACTGACCCCAAAAGAGCTGAGCCACTGCGCCACGATGACCAGGTATTCATCCTGCGTGAACGGATAAAAACTGACCCACAGGCCAAAACGCTCGGAGAGCGAAATTTTTTCTTCGATACCTTCGCCGGGATGCACTTCACCGTCATCCGAATGGGTGTAGCTGAGGTTTTCCTTCAGGTACTCGGGCAGCAGGTGGCGGCGGTTGCTGGTGGCATAAATCAGCATATTGGGCGTGGTGGCGGCCACCGAACCGTCGAGCATCGACTTGAGCGCCTTGTAACCCGGCTCGCCGTCTTCAAAGCTCAAATCATCGCAAAACACGATGAATTTTTCTGGCCGATCAGACACCAGATCAACAATGTCGGGCAGGTCGGTCAAATCGGCTTTATCGACTTCAATCAGACGCAGGCCTTGCGGCGCGTATTCATTCAGGCAAGCACGGATCAACGATGACTTGCCGGTGCCGCGCGCACCGGTCAGCAACAGGTTGTTGGCCAACTGACCGTTGACAAACTGCAAGGTGTTGCGCCGGATTTTTTCTTTTTGCTGGTCAATTTCCTTTAAATCATGGAGCCGGATGGCGCCAATGTGACGCACCGGTTCCAGGCTGCTGCGACCGGCGCTGCGTTTGCGGTAGCGGTAGGCGCTGGAGGCTGACCAGTCTGGCGCTGCCAGGGCTTGCGGCAGCACCGCTTCAAGGCGATCAATCAGTTGCTCGGCGCGTTGCAGCAGGTGTTCAAAATTCGGATTCATGAACGGTAATCGGCGTTGATCGACACATAGTCGTGGCTCAGGTCACAAGTCCACACCGTGTCGGCAGCGGTGCCGCGCCCTAGCACCACCCGCACCGTGATTTCGCTTTGCCGCATGACGCGCTGGCCGTCTTCTTCGCGGTAGGCCGGATTGCGCCCACCCTGCAAGGCCACCAGCACATCGTCGAGATACAAGTCAATGCGGGTCTGGTCGAGATCGGCAATGCCGGCATAACCGACCGCCGCCAGAATGCGGCCCAGATTGGGGTCGCTGGCGAAAAAGGCGGTTTTGACCAGCGGCGAATGTGCAATCGCATACGCCACCTGGCGGCACTCGGCTTGCGTTTGCCCCGCTTCTACCTTGATGCTGATGAATTTGGTAGCACCCTCGCCATCACGCACAATGGCTTGCGCCAGTTTTTGTGCCACACCCAGCATAGCTGAGCACAGCACCTGACCGGCCGGGCTGGCCAATGAGTCAATCGGCGGGTGGGCGGCGCGGTTGCTGGCGATCACCACAAACGAGTCGTTGGTAGAGGTATCGCCATCGACCGTGACACGGTTGAAAGAACCTTCGGCCAGTTCTGTGGCGAGTTGTTTCATCAACGCTGGATTGACACAGGCATCGGTGGCCATGAAGCCCAGCATGGTCGCCATGTTGGGGTGAATCATGCCGGCCCCCTTGCTGATGCCGGTGATGCTGACTTGCACACCGTCAATCATCACTTGGGCACCAAAGGCCTTGGGGCTGGTGTCGGTGGTCATGATGGCTTCGGCGGCACGCGGCCAGTTGTCGGCACGCGCGTCGGCGATGGCCGCGTCCAGACCCGCCTCAATGCGCTCGATCGGCAGGGTTTCCATGATCACGCCGGTCGAAAACGGCAGCACCTGCTGCGGCGACAAGCCCAATCGGCCGGCCAGTGCCTGGCAGGTGCTCCATGCACGGGCACGGCCATCTTCACCGGTGCCGGCATTGGCGTTGCCGGTGTTGATCAGCAGCGCGCGGATGCCGTCGCCGCCGGCCAGATGCTCGCGGCAAAGTTGCACCGGTGCTGCGCAAAAGCGGTTCTGGGTAAAAACGCCCGCCACCGAGGCACCCGCGTCGATCAGCACCACCGTCAGGTCCTTGCGGTTGAGTTTGCGAATGCCGGCCTCGGTCACGCCGATGCGCACACCAGCAACGGGAAAGAGTTCGGCAGGATTGGGAGCAGTCAGGTTGACAGACATGGTTTGCTTTCAATGATCAACTCAAAAAACAAGAAAAAAACGCCATCCGAAAAAATCGGGCGTCAGGCCCGAGCTTGGGTCACCAAGGCTCAGGCCAGCTTGCCGTGGCAGTGTTTGTACTTTTTGCCACTGCCACAAGGGCAAGATTCATTGCGACCGACACGCGGCACAGCTTTGGCCACTGTGCTGTCATCCACCCTGGTTTGTACTTCGCCGGTTTCAGTCGGGGCGCTGTAGGTCACGTTGGAAATGTGCTCGGCCCGGCTTTCCATCTCGGCAGCGGCCCGTTCCACTTCGTCGTTGGACTGAACCCGCACCGTCATCAACACCTTGGTGACTTCGTTTTTGACCGCGTCGAGCATTTGGCCAAACAGCTCAAACGCTTCGCGCTTGTATTCCTGCTTGGGCTGCTTTTGGGCATAACCGCGCAGGTGAATGCCCTGGCGCAAATAATCGAGTGCGCTCAGGTGGTCACGCCAATTGGAGTCGATGCTTTGCAGCAGCACCATGCGCTCAAACTGGGTGAAATTTTCGTTGCCGACTTGCGCCACCTTGGCATCAAACAACTGGTTGGCATGCAGGCGCACGGTTTCTTGCAGGTCGTGGTCGGTGATGGCGCTGGCGGCGTTGACCTGATGCTGCAAAGGCAGCGTGATCTGCCATTCATCCTGCAGCACTTTCTCCAGTGCAGGCAAGTTCCACTGCTCTTCGACCGACTCGGCGGGCACATATTGGCGCACGATGTCCTGGAAGCAGCCTTCGCGCAGCGACTGCACCTGCGCTGACAAGTCGGTTGCATCCAGAATCTCGTTACGCTGCTGGTAAATCACCTTGCGCTGGTCGTTCGACACGTCGTCGTATTCCAGCAACTGCTTGCGCATGTCAAAGTTGCGGGCTTCAACCTTGCGTTGCGCGCTCTCGATAGAGCGGGTGACGATGCCCGCCTCAATCGCCTCGCCTTCGGGCATCTTCAACCGGTCCATGATAGCTTTGACCCGGTCACCGGCAAAAATCCGCATCAGCGAGTCATCGAGACTCAAATAAAAGCGCGATGAACCGGGGTCACCCTGGCGACCCGAGCGGCCGCGCAACTGGTTGTCGATGCGGCGCGACTCATGCCGTTCGGTGGCGATGATGCGCAGACCACCCAAACCGGTCACCTGCTCGTGGTCTTTGCGCCACTGTGTCTGCAAGCTTTCAAGCTGCTGCTGTTTTTGACCGGCATCCAGCGCCGCATCGGCTTCGATTGCCTCTATCAGCTTGCTGATATTGCCGCCGAGCACAATGTCGGTGCCTCGGCCGGCCATGTTGGTGGCAATTGTGATCATCCCGGCACGGCCAGCCTGCGCCACGATGTCGGCCTCGCGCGCATGCTGCTTGGCGTTGAGCACCTGATGCGGCAGCTTTTCTTTTTCAAGCAAAGTTGCAATGACCTCGGAGTTTTCAATCGATGTGGTGCCCACCAGCACCGGCTGCCCGCGCTCATGGCATTCGCGGATGTCGGCAATGGCGGCCTGGTATTTCTCATGGGTGGTTTTATAGACCCGATCCTGTTGGTCATTGCGGCAACTGGGCTGGTTGGGCGGAATCACCACGGTCTCCAGCCCGTAAATTTCCTGGAACTCGTAGGCTTCGGTATCGGCCGTGCCAGTCATGCCGGCCAGCTTTTTGTACAGCCGGAAGTAATTCTGGAAAGTGATGGATGCCATGGTCTGGTTTTCTGGCTGGATCGCCACACCCTCCTTGGCCTCTACCGCCTGGTGCAAGCCTTCGCTCCAGCGCCGCCCGGTCATCAGCCGCCCGGTGAACTCATCGACAATCACCACCTCGCCGGCCTGCACCACATAGTGCTGATCGCGGTGGTACAGGTGCTGTGCCCGCAGCGCCGCATACAAATGGTGCATCAGCGTGATGTTGGCCGGGTCATACAGGCTGGCGCCTTCGGGAATCAGTCCCATTTCAAACAGGATGCGCTCGGCGTTTTCATGACCACGCTCGGTCAGGAAAACCTGGTGACCTTTTTCATCAATGGTGAAGTCGCCCGGTTTGGTAATGCCCTCGCCGGTGTGGGGGTCGGCTTCGCCCTCCTGTTTTTCAAGCTGTGGCACGATCAGCTTGATGCCTTGATACAGATCGGTCTGGTCTTCGGCCTGGCCACTGATGATCAAGGGCGTGCGCGCCTCGTCAATCAAAATCGAATCCACCTCATCGACAATCGCGTAGTTCAAGCCCCGCTGCACCCGGTCTGCTGCCTCATACACCATGTTGTCGCGCAGGTAGTCAAAGCCATACTCGTTGTTAGTGCCGTAGGTGATGTCGGACCGGTAGGCAGCCTGCTTTTCTTCGCGCGACATGTTGGGCAAATTGATGCCGACCGACAGCCCCAAAAAGTTGTAAAGCTTGCCCATCCACTGGGCATCTCGATTAGCGAGGTAGTCATTTACCGTCACCACATGCACGCCCTTGCCGGTCAAGGCATTCAGGTACACCGGCAGGGTGGCGGTCAGGGTCTTGCCTTCGCCGGTGCCCATTTCGGAGATTTTTCCGTAATGCAGCGACATGCCGCCGAGCAACTGCACATCGAAATGGCGCATCTTCATGACCCGCTTGGAGCCCTCGCGCACCACCGCAAAAGCCTCAGGCAACAAATCATCCAATGTGGCGCCCTGGGTCACGCGCTGTTTTAATTCTTCGGTCTTGGCACGCAGGGCATCGTCTGACAGTTGCTCGAAACCGGTTTCCATGGCATTGATCTTGACAATGGCATTGCGGTATTTTTTAAGCAGGCGGTCATTGCGACTGCCGAAAATTTTTGTGAGAAAGTTGGTGGCCATGAATGCAGGGCGTGCAAGAGGGGCCACTGGCGGCCAACCTGCAACGCTGTCCTTTTTACGATCTGACTGAAATGGGTATAACGGATGAAAGCTCAAGTTCCGACGCGTCTTTGCCGCGCGGGCCACTTACCGCCATTTTAGCTTTGCCCGCAAAGCCCGAAAACAAGCTCGCCAGGCCGCAGGCGCGACTGCCCATGGACGACGATGGTTCACCACGCCACGCCCAAGTGAATGCCAATTTGCATGTCACCCTGCCCCGGCATGCTCTTGAACCGGTCAGGTTGATCAAACTGAATCTTGGCCACCAGCTTGACCCAAGACCCGATAATCGACCAGCCTTCATGTTTTTGCCAGCCTGGCATCGGTGATGATCAATTGCATTTGTTTTCTTTTGTTATCTTCTCAAGACGCATGAGCCCCTACCACACATTGTTCACCGTATTGCAGGCCAGCCAGCGCAATCCCAATTTGGCAAATCTGCTGGCAAGGCAAAAAGACGCGCAAGACCGGCTGTTGTCCATCAAGCCGCTGATTCCGCCAGCACTGCGCGCCGGTGTCTTGTCCGGGCCGCTTGAAGATGGCGTGTGGTGTCTTCTGGCCAGCAACAACACCACGGCAGCCAAGCTGCGTCAACTGTTGCCGGCTTTTGAAGCACACCTGCGGGTCCAGCAGCTTGAAGTGACATCGATCCGGCTGAAAGTGCAGCGCGAGAAAAAGCCGTAACGTCGAGCTTGCCATGCAGACCGGTGAACTCGATGGCGTTGCCTGGTCCGGCATCACCGAAGACGACACAGTTGGCTGGGCCAACCTGACCGATTTGTCATTCAATGGACGAGTCGGCCAGGCAACGCCGGAAAACCAGCCGCCGGGTATCCGAGGCGGCACTGTCAAAGGCATATCCTTCGGCGTCAAACGCCTTGAGCTGCTCGGGCAATACAACACGCCGGGTTGCAGCAAAACGTGCCATCAAGCCGCGCGCCCGCTTGGCATGAAAACCGATGATCTGGTACTTGCCGCCCTTGAAGTCTTCAAATACGCAGTTGATGACGCGGGCTTTTAGCACCGCCAAATCCACCGCCTTGAAATATTCTTGCGAGGCCAGGTTGACCAGCACCGGCGACACATCGGCCTTGAGGCGGGTGTTGAGGTACTGCGCAATCTGCGATCCCCAAAATTGGTACAGATTCTTGCCATGTGCGTTGGCCAGTGGCGTGCCCATCTCAAGACGGTAGGGCTGAATGGTGTCGAGCGGGCGCAGCACGCCGTACAAGCCGCTCAAGATGCAAAGGTGTTGCTGTAGCCAGGTCACATCTTCCAGGGGCAGGCTAGCCGCCGCCAGCCCCTGGTAGGCATCGCCATTGAAGGCCAGCACAGCCTGTTTGGCCGGATTGCCGGTTAATTTGGGGTGCCAGGCCTGGTAGCGTGCTGCATTGAGGCCACTGAGCGCGTCGCTCAGGTGCATCAGTTCGGCAATCTGCCGGGGCGACTTTTGCCTGAGGATGTCGATCAGTTCGGCGGCTTGCGGCACAAACAGCGGCGGGGTGTGCGCCAAGTCTGGCGGCGCGGCCGCAAAGTCAAGGGCCTTGGCCGGGGAGAGTAAAAAAAGCATGGCGATTCGGTTTTAAAAAAATGACAATGGCAAGGATCAGGCTGGCCAGCCTATCCGCTGGCGCTTGGTCACCCCAGTGGCCACTGTAACCAAAGCGCGATGGCGGCAAGCCAGCCGTCGTGTTGGCCTGACGGTAAAATTCTGGTTGAATCAACTACATCCAAGGTAGCCCCATGCACGCCGTCGGTCTGTTTGAAGCCAAAACCCATTTGAGCGAGTATGTGGCACGCGCCGAGGCGGGCGAAGAAGTCATCATCACCCGGCACCACAAGCCGGTGGCGAAAATTGTGCCGTTTGTTGACAAGCCAGAGCCAGTGTTGCCCGCCGTGCCCAAATTTGTGCAGCGCACCTTCAATATGGGCGTGCCACTGGTTGACCTGACACAAGCCAACAAACTGGTTGGTGAACTTGATGACCAGGAGTTCATCAAGTTGACCGCCAGGCTGGCGCACCAGGCCAAACCGTGAATCCGCGCTGGCCCGGATGAAACTTCCTGACACCAACGTGCTGGTCCATTCTGTCAACGAAGCCAGCCCCTGCCGACCACAGGCCTCACATTGGCTGGAACAGGCCTTTGACAGCGGTCTGGAGGTCGGTTTTGCCTGGCTGGCCCTGGTCAGCTTTGTGCGGATATCGACCCAGCGCGCCATTTTGCCGACACCCCTGACGGTGGCGGATGCCCTGGGACTGGTGGATGACTGGCTAACGCACCCCAGCGCCAAAATCCTGCAGCCCACGGTGCGCCACGCCGACATTTTGGCCCGGCTATTGTTGCTGGCCGGCTGCGCTGGCAACCTGACCCATGATGCCCACCTGGCCGCCCTGGCGATTGAGCACGGGGCGGTTGTCGGGACGTTTGACCGCGATTTCAAAAAATTTCCGGGTGTCAAATTTGACTTGCTCACCTAACCGCTTCACCTTTGTTTTATAGCTATTTTCGACATTTCATCCCTTTTATGACTTCCATTCCCACGCTCACTGTTGCCGACATCCGCAAGACTTTTCTCGACTTTTTCGCCTCCAAAGGCCACACCGTGGTGGCATCTAGCCCGCTGGTGCCGGGCAATGACCCGACGCTGATGTTCACCAACTCGGGCATGGTGCAGTTCAAGGACGTGTTTTTGGGCAGCGACCGGCGCAGTTATGTGCGCGCCGCCTCGGTGCAGGCCTGCCTGCGCGCCGGCGGCAAGCACAACGACCTGGAAAACGTCGGCTACACCGCGCGCCACCACACCTTTTTCGAGATGCTGGGCAACTGGAGTTTTGGCGACTATTTCAAGCGTGAATCCATCGAGTGGGGGTGGGAATTGCTGACCGGGGTTTTCAAGCTGCCGCCCGAGCGCCTGATGGCCACGGTCTATGCCGAGGACGACGAGGCCTACGCCATCTGGACCGAGGTGATTGGCCTGCCCGCCGACCGGGTCATCCGGATTGGCGACAACAAGGGCGGCCGCTACAAGTCCGACAATTTCTGGATGATGGCCGACACCGGCCCGTGCGGCCCGTGCAGCGAGATTTTTTACGACCATGGCGCGCACATTCCCGGTGGCCCGCCGGGCAGCCCCGATGAAGACGGCGACCGCTTTATCGAGATCTGGAACCATGTGTTCATGCAGTTCGACATGGCCGAAGACGGCTCGGTGACGCCGCTGCCAGCGCCCTGCGTCGATACCGGCATGGGCCTGGAGCGCCTCGCTGCCATTCTGCAACACGTTCACAGCAATTATGAAATCGACATTTTTGACGCGCTGATCAAGGCGGCCGCACGCGAAACCGGTTGCGCCGATCTGGCCAACAATTCGCTCAAGGTGATTGCCGACCACATCCGCGCCACCGCCTTTCTGGCCAGCGACGGCGTGTTGCCGGGCAACGAGGGGCGCGGTTATGTGCAGCGCCGCATCATCCGCCGCGCCATTCGCCACGGTTACAAACTCGGCCAGAAAACCCCGTTCTTCCACAAGCTGGTGCCCGATCTGGTGGCGCAAATGGGGGATGCCTACCCGAGCCTGGCGGCGCAGTCGGCGCGCATCATGGAGGTGCTGCGGGTCGAGGAAGAGCGGTTTTACGAAACGCTGGAAGTCGGCATGCAGATTCTCGACGAGGCCCTGGCCGCTCCGGCCGGCTCAGGACAAGCTGCCACGGTGCTGCCCGGCGATGTCGCTTTCAAGCTGCACGACACCTTTGGCTTTCCGCTGGACTTGTCGGCCGACGTCTGCCGCGAACGCGGGGTGGCCGTCGATTCGGCCGGTTTTGATGCGGCCATGGCGCGGCAAAAGGCGCAGGGCCGCGCTGCCGGCAAGTTCAAGCAAGACCGGGCGCTCGAATACCACGGCCCCGGCAATGCGTTTCTGGGTTACGAGCAGCTCACTGCCACGGCTGAAATAGTGGCGATCTACGCAGACGGGGTCAGCGTCGGGAGCCTGAATCTGGGTCAATCTGGCGTGCTGGTGCTCGACGCCACGCCGTTTTATGCCGAAAGCGGCGGCCAGGTCGGCGATGTCGGTGCCATTTTTTCAGACCATGCCATGTTTGAGGTGACCGACACGCAAAAGATCAAGTCGGATGTGTTTGGTCACCATGGCAAGCTGACCACCGGCAGCCTCAAGGTCGGTGACGGTGTAACCGCCCATGTCAACTTTGCCCTGCGTGTTGCCACCATGCGCAACCACTCGGCCACCCACCTGATGCACCGGGCGCTGCGCCAGGTGTTGGGCAGCCATGTGCAGCAAAAAGGCAGCCAGGTCACGCCTGAGCGCACGCGCTTTGACTTTGCCCACAACGCGCCGGTGACCGATGCCGAAATCCGCGAGATCGAGGCCCTGGTCAACGCCGAAATTCTGGCCAACCTGCCCACCCAGACGCGGGTGATGGACATCGAGTCGGCCCAAAAAACCGGCGCCATGATGCTATTTGGCGAAAAATATGGCGAGTCGGTACGGGTGCTTGACATCGGCTCAAGCCGCGAACTGTGCGGCGGCACCCATGTGCAGCGTACCGGTGACATTGGCCTGTTCAGCATCACCGCCGAGGGCGGCGTTGCCTCGGGCGTGCGCCGCATCGAGGCGGTGACCGGGCTCAATGCCCTGGCCTACATGCAGGAGATGGAAACCATGCTCGGTGGTGTCGCCGGTACCCTGAAAGTGACCCCGAGCGAGGTGCATGCCCGTGTCGGCGCCATCCTGTCGCAGGTGCGCGAGCTTGAAAAGGAACTGACGGCACTCAAAGGCAAACTGGCCAGCGCCCGGGGCGACGATCTGGTGTTGCAGGCGCAGGACATCAACGGGGTCAAGCTGCTGGTGGCGCAACTGGAGGACAGCGGCATCAAGGCCCTGCGCGACACCCTGGACAAGCTCAAGGACAAGCTGAAAACCGCCGTGATCGTACTGGCGGTGGTGGAGGCTGGCAAGGTGCAAATCGCCGTTGGCGTGACCCCGGACACCACGGGCCGGGTCAAGGCCGGTGATCTGGTCAACTTTGTGGCCGCGCAAGTCGGCGGCAAGGGTGGCGGCAAGCCGGACCTGGCAATGGCCGGCGGCACCGAACCGGCCCGGCTCGCGGCGGCGCTGGCCAGTGTCGCCGGCTGGGTTGCGTCCAGGCTTTCAATTGATATCAAATAGATAGCTGTCAGCGCTTATTCCATAAGGACTGGAGGCCGATTCCATCCTATATCGGGGAGTTCCCCGGTGCCGCGCTGGGTGTGGGTTGATGCCGCACCGGTTGCCGGTGGGTCGTTTTCGTTGACACACATTGTCAGCCTGGGCCACGGACTGGTGTTTTAGACTGCAACGTTTTTTAAATTTCTCCTTGCTAGGCAATTCATGAGTGCATTTTTGAATGAAACCGTTCTGAGCGTTCACCACTGGACCGACCGGCTGTTCAGCTTTACCACCACACGCGACCCGACGCTGCGCTTTTCCAACGGTCACTTCACCATGATCGGCTTGCGTCTGCCAGGGGGCAAACCGCTGTTGCGCGCTTACAGCATTGTCAGCGCCAACTACGAAGACCATCTTGAGTTTTTGAGCATCAAGGTGCAAGACGGCCCGCTCACCTCCAGGCTGCAGCACATCCAGCCTGGCGACAAGATTGCAGTTGGCAAAAAGCCCACCGGCACGCTGCTGATCGATTACCTGCTGCCGGCCAAAAACCTGTACCTGTTTGGCACCGGCACCGGTCTGGCCCCCTTCATGAGCATCATCCGTGATCCGGCCACCTATGACATGTTTGAAAAAGTCATTCTGGTGCATGGGGTGCGGCTGGTGGCTGAACTGGCCTACCACGACTACCTCACCCTGGAGTTACCGGAACATGAGTTTCTGGGGGATATGGTCAAGTCCCAGATGCTGTATTACCCGACCGTGACGCGCGAGCCGTTCCAGCATCAGGGTCGCGTCACCACCTTGATCGAAACCGGCCAATTGCAGGCGGACCTGGGTTTGCCAAAATTTGATCCGGCCACTGACCGCGCCATGATGTGTGGCAGCCCAGGCCTGCTGCGTGACCTCAAGCTCATCCTTGAAAAGCGCGGGTTTCTGGAGGGCAACACCACCAAGCCGGGCGACTTCGTAGTCGAACGGGCTTTTGTCGAGCAATAAGCCATGACCAGACATGATCTTTATGCCATTGGCAACGCATTGGTGGATTCTGAATACGAAGTCACCGATGCCCAGTTGCTGGCAGCGGGTGTTGAAAAACGCCACATGACGCTGATTGAGGCGGCCCGCCGTACCGAGCTGCTTCACCATGTGCAAGGTATCCACGCGCGGCGCACCGGTGGCGGCTCGGCCGGCAACACCGTGGTGGCGCTGGCGCAATTGGGCGGCCGTGCCTTTTATTCATGCCGTGTTGCCGATGACGAACTGGGCCAGTTTTATACCCAGGACCTGATCTCGCACGGTGTCACCACCAACCTGACTGACACCCGCGCACCATCGGGCCAGACCGGCAGTTGCATGGTCATGGTGACGCCGGATGCCGAGCGCAGCATGAGCACGTTTTTGGGGGCCACCGCGCATATCGACACCACGGCGCTGCGGCAGCACGAGATTGTGAAGTCCAAGGTCTATTACATGGAGGGTTATCTGGCTGCATCCCCGACCGGGCTGGATGCCGCCATACTGGGCCGCAGCATGGCCCGCGCGGCGGGGGTGGCGCTGGCGACCACGCTCAGCGACATGACGATGATCAACTTTTGCCGCGCCGGGCTTGATGCCATGGTGGGCAATGCCGAAACCGGCAAGCTCGACTACCTGTTTTGCAACGAAGAAGAAGCCCAGGTGTGGTGCGGCTCCAAAGACTTGGCGCAGATTTGCCAACAATTGGGGCAGCAAGCCGCTGTGGTGTGCCTGACGCGCAGCGCCTTGGGTTGTGTGGTGCTTGAAGCCGGCCAGCAAACCGAGGTTCCGGCAGCCAAAGTCAAGGCGATTGACACCAATGGTGCCGGCGACATGTTTGCCGGCGCGTTTCTGTATGCGGTCACGCAAGGCCACAGCCATGCGCAGGCAGCCTGGCTGGCCAATCAATGTGCCGCACGGGTGGTGTCGCAGTATGGCAACCGGCTGAGCCTGGACGCGATCAGGCAGCTCAAGAGAGATTTTTTGAACTAACTTGCTGCATGGCGGCACTGTCGCCGCTGAAGGATGAAACTGGGCCGCAAGGGTCAAAGCACCCGAGGCATTTCGGGTTTTTTTGCTTCCTTCGCTGGTCGTGTCTGGTTTTTCGCGCATGATTCGCCCATGAAAAAAATCATTGTGCTTGGCGGTACCGGCTTTGTAGGTGCCCATGTGTGTGAAAAACTGGTGCGCGATGGTTGGGAGGTGACGCTGCCAACGCGGCGCAACGCCAATGCCGACCCGGTCAAACATTTGCCGAACCTGACCGTGCTGGAACTCGATATTCATGACGATGCGGCCTTGAATCGGGTGGTAGCCGGGCATGACGCACTGGTCAATCTGGTCGCCATTTTGCATGGCACGCAAGCCGCGTTTGAGCGGGTGCACGTAGCGCTGCCGCGCAAAATCGCCCATGCCGCTGCGCTGGCAGGCATCAAGCAGGTGGTGCATGTCAGCGCGCTCGGGGCCGATGCCCTGCAGCCCGATCGGGCACCGTCAATGTACCTGCGATCCAAGGGCGAGGGCGAGGCGGTGTTGCTCCAGGCCGCCAGCGGTGCCGGTGCCGGCCTGGCGGCACAGGTGTGTTTTGACTTGAGCATTCTGCGCCCGAGCGTGATTTTTGGTGCGCAAGACAAATTCATCAACCTGTTTGCCAAGTTGCAGCAGGTGCTCCCGGTGATGCCGCTGGCTGGCGCACAGGCCAAATTCCAGCCGGTCTGGGTCGAAGACGTGGCCAGTGCCGTGCTGCGCTGCCTTGCCGGGGCCAGTGCGGCGCCGTCGCCGCGCATCATTGAAGTGGCCGGCCCGGAGGTGTTCACGCTCAAGCAACTGGTGCAACTGGCCGCGCGGCTCAGTGGCGTTGCCGGCGGCTTCGGGCGACCAGTGATTGCCTTACCGCAGTGGGCCGGGCGCTTGCAGGCAACCTTGATGGGGCTGGCGCCGGGCGAGCCGATGATGAGTCTGGACAACCTCGATTCGATGAAGCTCGACAACATCGCCACGGGCCAGCAGCCGGGGCTGAAGTCGCTGGGCATCACGGCCTCGGCGTTGCAGCCGATTGCGCAGGATTACCTGACGCGCAACCAGATTGGTTCGGGTTTGATGGGGCTGCGCCAACGCTCGCACTAAGCTCTCATGTTGCTATTTAATGCAGAGCTGTCAGCGCTTGCTGCTATTGGGCTGGAAGCATTTTTTACCATATAACGCGCACCGGTGCTGCGCTGTCGGCCCAACACCGCATCGGGCTGCCACTGGCCAAAGATGGAATGCACTGACCTGTTCGGGCCAGTCAAAATGTTCGACTGGGCAAGCTGCCATAATGCAGTCAAAGCATTTATCGTTGGATTTGGAATTGAAACATAAATCGAACTGGTCCGTTCGTCTGGGGCCTGCCGAGTGGGTAAAACACACATACGAGCGGTCTGCCAAAGACCCCATCATGTTGCTGGGAAGTGCCCGCAAGGGAATGCAAAGCGGCGCATTGGCCAAGCTCGGCAGCGAGTTTGTTCAGGTTGTGGGCGACCACATCACCAAATTGAGCAAGGCCGACAACAAAGAGCTTGAAAAGGCGATCACCCGAGCACAGGCTTATGTTCACCCGTCTGTTTATCAGCCAGCACCGGCTCGGACATCCCCTGCACCGGTGGTGATCATCAAAAAACGCCGGGTGCCCGTTTTGCCGGTTTCTGGCTCAACCACAAAAAGTTAGGAGCTGAATGGGGCTTTCGGTTTTCAAGAGCGAATAGTCGCGGCCCCGGCGCAGTCCCAGCCTCACGCGGTCGGCGGCTGTGCGCGGCCACCCAGCGCCGGGCGGTTTCGCGCAGCATGATGGCTTGCGAATCAAACCAGCGGCCTTGGTCGAGCAGGCGACCCAGCTTTCGACCGTTGTCGCGGCATTTCTCAATGGTGTCTTCGTTGTTGATGCCGATGACCAGCCGCTCGTAGGCGATGCACAGCAAGGCCAGGCCGGTGGCTTGGTAAATGTTGGGAATCTTGGCTTCGATGATGCGATTTTCGATCTGGTCGCTCATGCCCAGACCGTGGCGGCCACCAATGCAGTTGATCTTCAGAAGAACTTGCCGAAAAAAGTTGTAATATTGTTATTATTTTCTTGGAGCCAGTGATGCTAACAACCATGCGCAAAATCGGCAATTCCCGGGGGGTGCTCATCCCTGCTGCCTTTCTTGCCTCGTGCCAGATCGAAGACCAGGTGGAAATGCAGTTGCAAGATAGGCAGATTGTGATCAAGCCCGTCAGACGCAAACTGCGCGACGGTTGGTTCGGGCAGTCGGCATCAGAAGCTGCCTTGGTCCACGACGCGACAGAGGCACAGGTTTGGAGTGAATCATCCATTTCGGACGACAGCGAGTGGGTATGGTGAATTGCGTTATTGCGCGCGGCGAAGTGTATTGGGTCAATCTCGATCCCACCGTTGGCACAGAAATTCAAAAGACCCGCCCGGCGCTCGTTGTCTCGCCGGATGACATGAACACCGCCTTGCCCCGGGTCATCATCGCTCCCATCAGCAGCGCCGGGCAACCCTTGGGTTGTCGTCCGGAGGTGGTTTTTCAGCGCAAGAAAGCCCGCATCCTGCTTGACCAATTGCGCTGTGTTGACAAGGTCAGGCTGGGCAAGAAAATGGGCAAGATCGACGAAGATGTCTGGCACGCGGTTTTGCTGGAAATGCTTGCCTGAACTTCGGCTGCGGCCTCGCTGCCCCATCGCAGCCGGATAAACATGCGGAATATGGCTGCAGCCCATGTGGCATGGGCGTTGATAGCTTTTAATTTTATAGCGGATGCCCTGCACGTTGCGGGCCGCCGTCGGTTGCCAGCGGGTTGCGGAGGTCAGGTTTGCAACGTTTGCTGTCTGTCGCCACTTTCCGCTTTCTGGAAGGCTCATTCCATTTCAGTTGATACCCATGTGCCGCCAAAAAGCAAGTCCCAACTTTCACCAGAAAATTCAACGATTATTGTTGTACCCGGATTCGCGCTGGCTTCGAATAGCCAATACAAAAGCCGTATCGAGTGGTGTCACGTACCTGTACAACGCAACATAACCTCGCGAACCACGTCCAATGACAAGTTCGCGTTTGCCGCCTTTGACTGGTCGACCGATCATCGGGCTGGTCGCCAAAATTTGTACGGCCTCCAAAATTTCCCCAATGCGTTCAGGCGCGGAGCCAACATCGAACTGTGCAATGTAGTCAAAGATGCGGTCAAAATCGTCGAATACCTCGGGAGCAATCTCAATGCGAGTCATCGCCGCAGTCAATGGCTGGAACTGCTAGCCAACGGCTTGTTCGGGCTTCCCCCATGGGATTTGGCTGCGAGATACGCTTTCGCGTCATCCCAAGATACCGTTTTCCCAGTAGAAAGTATCCCCTTCCACCGCTCGTCTGCGATTTCATAGAAATCACTGTCCAATTCAACCTGTTCAACAGTTTGGGAAATGGCATCGCGAATAAAGGCGTGCGCTGATTTGCCAGCATGGTTTGCTGCAGCTACGATGCGCTCCTTCAAGGTGTCATCGAGGCGGATAGTGGTGGTTTGCATTGCTTACTTTCAAAGTTAGACATCAATGTAGCATTATTGTGCTACTCATCCAAGTCGTTGGTCAATCGCAGTGTTCAATGACGGCAATCTGGCAGACAAACAAGCAATTCGAATTTCGGCAATGGGTCTGAAGCAACCGTTCCAGCATCAGCTTCGCTCGCCGCAGTTCACACGTCTGGTGGTCCGCAGCGACACCAGCGGGTCAATCGACAGCAGGCCTATTTGCTGCCGCCACCCAGCTTCAAAAAGTCGCCACCCTCATCGCCCAGCGACAGCATGCCACTGCGCGCATACAGCCCGAGCTTGGCGCGGGTGTCGGTAATGTCGAGGTTGCGCATGGTGAGTTGGCCGATGCGGTCCAGCGGCGAAAACGGCGCGTCGTCAACTTTTTCCATTGAAAGGCGCTCAGGCGCGTAGGTCAGGTTGGGGCTTTCGGTATTCAAGAGCGAGTAGTCGTTGCCCCGGCGCAGTTCCAGCGTCACGCATCCGGTGACGGCGCGCGCCACCCAGCGCTGGGCGGTTTCGCGCAGCATGATGGCTTGCGAATCAAACCAGCGGCCCTGGTAGAGCAGGCGACCCAGCTTGCGACCGTTGTCGCGGTATTGCTCAATCGTGTCTTCATTGTGGATGCCGGTAACCAGCCGCTCGTAGGCGATGAACAGCAAGGCCAGGCCGGGGGCTTCGTAAATGCCACGGCTCTTGGCTTCGATGATGCGGTTTTCGATCTGGTCGCTCATGCCCAAGCCGTGGCGGCCACCAATGCGGTTGGCTTCCAGGATCAGCGTGACCAGGTCGGGGTAGTCGATGCCGTTGAGCGCCACCGGGCGGCCTTCTTCAAAGCGCACTGACACTTCTTCGGCCTTCACCACACAGTCATCGCGCCAGAATGGCACACCCATGATCGGGCTGACGATGTTGATGCCGGTGTTGAGCTGCTCCAGGTCTTTGGCCTCATGGGTGGCACCAAGCATGTTGGAGTCGGTCGAATAGGCTTTCTCGGCACTCATCTTGTAGCCAAAACCGTGGGTGGTCATGTAGGCCGACATCTCGGCGCGGCCACCAAGCTCGTCAATGAAAGCCTGATCGAGCCAGGGTTTGTAGATTTTGAGCGATGGGTTGGTCAGCAGGCCATAGCGGTAAAAACGCTCGATGTCATTACCTTTGAAGGTGCTACCGTCGCCCCAAATGTTGACATCGTCTTGCTTCATCGCCGACACCAGCATGGTGCCGGTGACCGCCCGGCCCAGCGGCGTGGTGTTGAAGTAGCTGACGCCGGCCGTCGAAATATGAAACGCGCCACTTTGCAGCGCTGCCAGGCCTTCTGAGGCGAGCTGTGGCCGGCAGTCGATCAGGCGGGCTTTTTCGGCGCCGTATTCCATCGCCTTGCTCGGGATGTCGTCGTAATTGGATTCATCGGGCTGGCCCAGGTGGGCGGTGTAAGCGTAAGGCCGTGCGCCTTTTTGCTTCATCCAGTGCAGCGCGGCGCTGGTGTCAAGTCCGCCTGAGAAGGCAATGCCGACTTTTTCACCGACGGGAAGGTTTTGAAGAATGGTGTTGGACATGAAATATGCCTGTAGTGGCCGTGGATATTGCGCAGTATGCTATCTAAACTAAAGCAAATGGGAGGCGATCAAGCAAAATGACAGATGTAGTGGTAGGGCGCGGTGACGCGGATCTCAAAGCTGGAATTGGCGGCAATGCTGAACTTGTCGCCGGGGCCGCAGCTGAGCCAGACATCGGTGCCGGCCAGTTTGTAGTCGCAGCCGCCCGCCACACATTCCATCACTTCGGCAACACCGGTGTTGAAAGTCAGGTGGGCCGGCAGCACCACGCCGACCGACTTTTTTGTGCCGTCTGCCAGCGTGATGCCGTGGCTGATGCACTTGCCATCAAAATAAACGCTGGCCTGGGTGTTAACGCTAACCCCGTCAAATTGGGTGGTGGTCATGGTCATTGGGTGTCTGTGGGCGATAAAAACCGCAGATTTTAGGTGACTGGCACGGCGGGTCACCTGGGCACCGGGCCGCTGTCGGGCTGGCGCAGCCGCCTTTCAGCCCCTAGCCAGTTGCAAGGCAAACGCCTCGACATCAAAGCCGACGCTGATGCTGCCGTCATGCCACGCCAGCACCGGGCGCTTGATCACGCTGGGCCAAGCCAGCATCAGGGCGCTGGCAGATGCATCATCGACCACCGCTTGGCGCGTGGCATCACTGAGCTTGCGCCAGGTGCTGCCGTTGCGGTTGACCAGCGTTTGCCAGCCGACTGCAGCCAGCCACGGTGGCAGCAGATCAGCGGGCACGCCGTGTTTTTTGAAATCATGAAACAAAAAGTCCGCAGCGTGGCCGCTGAGCCAGGCGCGGGCTTTTTTGACGCTGTCGCAGTTGGGAATACCGTAAACCGTGATCATGCTGGTTTTATATAAGAAAAGTGGCTCTAGCCCAAGCGCAGCAAGCGCTGATAGCTATTTTATAAATAGCAAGAATAGATCAGGTTATGCGCCAGCAAATGCCGGGCGCGGGGTTGCATTGTCTGCCTGGATACCCATTGTTGCGTACCGATGACTGATCATCGGTAGGTATTTTTTTGAATGAAATCGTGCTCTAGCGCCTGTCCTGTATGCGCTGACAGCTATTTAATTTGTAGCAATTGAAGCCGCAGCGAGGGATCAGCCGTGCGGTGCGCGACAATGCCAGCCACTATGGAACATCTACAACTGAACACCCTTGACGACTGGCTTGCCTATTGCGAGCAACTGCATCCGGTGGCGATTGACCTGACGCTGGAGCGCGTGTCCACGGTGGCGCAGCGCATGGCTATCGCATTCAACTGCCCGGTGATCACCGTGGCCGGCACCAACGGCAAGGGTTCGACTTGCAGCATGCTGGAGTCGATTTTGCGGCACGCGGGTTACCACACCGGGGTTTATACCTCGCCGCACCTGGTGCGTTTTGAAGAGCGCTTGCGGCTTGATGGCGAAGCCGTCAATGCTGCTGATTTGGTAGCTGCTTTCGCAAGTGTGGAAAGGGCCAGAGGCCAAAAACATGATGAAATTTCTTTGACTTACTTTGAGTTTTCGACGCTGGCCATTTTTGATGTCATGCGGCAGCGCCCGCTTGATGTGGTGATTCTCGAAGTCGGTCTGGGCGGGAGGCTCGACGCGGTGAACATCATTGATACCGACTGCGCCATCATCACCAGCATTGATCTGGACCATACCGCCTTGCTGGGCGATGACCGCGAAGCCATTGGCTATGAGAAGGCCGGCATCATGCGCACTGGCAAACCGGCAGTGGTCAGCGACCCGCTGCCGCCGCAAAGCGTGCTCGACCGCGCGCTTGAAGTTGCCGCCGACCTGTGGCGCGTCGGGGTTGATTTCAATGTGTCTGGCGACAAGCAGCAATGGGGCTGGGTCGGTCGTGACCGGCGTTACAGCGGGCTGGCTTATCCGGCACTGCGTGGTGCCAACCAGTTGGTCAATGCCGCTGGCGTGCTGGCGGCATTGACGGCACTGCGTGAGCGCTTGCCGATCACGGCGCAGGCGGTGCGCAGCGGTTTTGCCGCGCTCGACTTGCCGGGGCGTTTTCAAATTGTGCCGGGTCAGCCGGCGCTGGTGCTGGATGTGGCTCACAACCCGCACGCAGTGGCGGCACTGACTGCCAATCTGGATGCAATGGGTTTTTTCCCGACCACCCATGCGGTGTTCGGGGTGATGGCCGACAAAGATCTGGCGGCCATGCTGGCGCGCATCAACCCGTTGATTGACAAATGGTATTTCACTGATTTGCCAATCCCCAGGGCATGCGCCGCAGTTGACTTGCAGCAGCGCTGGCAAGCCAAAAACAGCCGCCCGGATGCCAGCGCCAGCACCCATGCCGACCCGGAATCGGCCTTGCAGGCGGCGCTGGCGGCGGCAGACCCGGCTGATAGAATCGTTGTCTTTGGTTCGTTTTACACCGTGGGCGGCGTGCTAAAGCAGGGTGTACCGCGCCTTGGCGCCCGGCATTTACCCAACGCCTGACCCATTTTCTGATTCACTCCAACTCACCAGCATGGCATTATTCAAGTTTCGCAAGGGTGCTGATGACCCGGCCAGCGCACCTGCCGTGCAGCCGCCCAGTGTCGAAGTGATTCGCCAGCGCGCCAAATACCGCCTGGTGGGTGCCACCGTGCTGGTGCTGGCAGGCGTCATCTGTTTGCCCTTGTTGCTCGACAGCCAGCCGCGTCCGGTTGCGGTAAATACGCCGATCGAGATTCCTGACAAGAACAAAATCGCGCCCTTGGCGATGCCCGCCCCGCCCGCTGTGGCATCGGCATCTGCTGCTGCGCCATTGCCCAGGGCGGCGGCCAGTGCCGTTGTCGGCAAACTGGCGGCACCGGCATCTGACATCATCACCGAATCTGCGGCACCCGTCAGCAAGCCAGTCTCGCACCCACAGTCTGCGCTGGCGGCGGCAAAAGCTGCCGAATCAGCCCGCGCCAAAGCGCTGCTCGAAGGCCGCAACGGCAACACCGCTTCGGCGCTGGACGCAAAGCGGGCCGATGCGCAGGCGGCCCAAACCAAGGCTGCTGCCAGCACATCGACCGAGCCGGTCGCCGTGGAAGGCCGGTTTATCGTGCAGGTGGGGGCCTTTGCCGAGGCCACCCGCGCCCATGAGGTGCGCCTGAAGGTTGAGCGGGCCGGCCTGAAGACCTATACCCATATCGCTGAAACCAAGGACGGTCGTCGCATCCGGGTACGCGTGGGACCGTTTAGCAACCGCACCGAGGCAGAAAAGGCGGCTGAAAGAATCAAGAAGCTGAGTCTGCCGGCAACGCTGCTGACCTTGTGACACCGGTCTTGTCGTCATGCCCGCACTGGACTGGATTTTTGCCGCAGTTCTGTTGTTGTCGATGCTGCTGGGGGTCTGGCGCGGTCTGGTTTATGAACTGTTGTCACTGGTGAGCTGGATCGCGGCGTTCGTCGTGGCACAGTGGCTGGCGCAGGATGTGGCGGGGCGTTTGCCCATCAGTGGCGGCGGCAGCGATGTGCTGCGTTATGGCGCCGGGTTTTTGCTGGTGTTTGTCGCCACCGTCATGCTGGGCAGTTTGCTGGCGGTGGTGGCGAAAAAACTGTTGACCACGGTGGGCCTGCGGCCGGTGGACCGGGTGCTGGGGGCGGCTTTTGGACTCTGCCGTGGCGTGTTGCTGGCGCTGCTGGCCAGTGCCCTGGTCAGCATCAGCCCGATGAAAAAGAGCGCAGTCTGGCAGGAGTCGCGTGGCGCAGAGCTGGCGCTGCTGCTGCTCAAGGGCCTCAAGCCGATGCTCGCGCCTGAGCTGGAGCGGTTTTTGCCAGCCTGAAATATCGTTGAACGGATAAAACATTTATGTGCGGAATTGTCGGAACCGTGAGTCAATCACCGGTGAATCAACTGATTTACGATGCGCTGCTGTTGCTGCAGCATCGCGGTCAGGACGCGGCGGGCATCGTCACCCAGCAAGAGCGCAAGTTTTTCATGCACAAGGCCCGCGGCATGGTGCGCGATGTGTTTCGCACCCGCAACATGCGCTCGTTGCCGGGCAATTGTGGTCTGGGCCAGGTGCGTTACCCGACCGCCGGCAATGCCTTTAGTGAAGAAGAGGCGCAGCCTTTTTATGTCAATGCACCGTTTGGCATTGTGCTGGTACACAACGGCAATCTGACCAATGCGCAGGCACTGCGGGCTGAGTTGTTCAACGCCGATCATCGCCATATCAATACCGAGAGTGATTCCGAAGTGTTGCTCAATGTGCTGGCGCATGAGATTGACGTCACCACGCGCGGCCTGCCACTGACACCGCCGGATGTGTTTGAAGCGGTGCGCCAGGTGCATCGGCGCATTCGCGGGTCTTATGCGGTGATTGCCCTGATTGCCGGGCACGGTGTGCTGGCGTTTCGTGATCCCTATGGCATCAGGCCCTTGTGTCTGGGGCGCAATGAAGATACCTGGATGATCGCCAGTGAATCGGTGGCACTCGAAGGCACGTCGCACCGGTTTGAACGCAATGTGGAGCCAGGCGAGGCGGTCTTCATTGATCTGGCTGGCCAGATTCATGCGCTGCAGTGTGCCGATGCGCCGCTGCTGAGTCCGTGTATTTTCGAGTTCGTCTATCTGGCGCGGCCCGATTCGGTGCTTGATGGCATTTCGGTCTATCAGGCGCGCCTGAACCTGGGTGCCAGCCTGGCCAAGCGGGTGATTTCAACCGTGCCACCCAACGAAATTGACGTGGTCATTCCGATTCCTGAGTCCAGCCGCCCGAGTGCTGCCCAGTTGGCGCAGTTGCTGGGCTTGCCGTACCGCGAAGGGTTTGTCAAAAACCGTTATGTCGGGCGCACCTTCATCATGCCGGGGCAGTCGGTGCGCAAAAAATCGGTACGCCAGAAGCTCAATGTGATCGCCAGCGAATTCAAGGGCCGCAATGTGCTGCTGGTGGATGACTCGATTGTGCGCGGCACCACCAGCCGTGAAATTGTGCAAATGGCGCGTGATGCCGGCGCCCGCCGGGTCTATATGGCCAGCGCCGCGCCGCCGGTGCGCTTTCCCAATGTCTATGGGATTGACATGCCAACATCGCAAGAGCTGGTCGCGCACAACCGCACGGTCGATGAAATTCGCGAAATCATTGGCTGTGATGCACTGATTTACCAAGATATTGAGGGCATGAAAAAAGCCATTGGCTCGCTCAACCCCGCCATCAAGGGTTTTGACGCTTCCTGCTTTGACGGGGTGTATGTCACCGGCGACATCACGCTTGAAGACATTGAGCGTCTCAATGCCGGCCGGGTGGGCTGTGATGACAACCTGGATGACAATTCCCGCCTGACCCTGCCCAACTTCCAAGACTGATACCCAAAGAGCAACGATGAGCGCCAACAAGCTACCCGACAACCTGCACCGTGACACGCTGGCGGTGCGTACTGCCGCCGCGCCGAGCCAGTATGGAGAAAACTCCGAGGCACTTTTTTTGACCAGCGGTTATGTGCAACCGAACGCGGAAACCAGCGCGCGCCGCTTTGCCGGCGACGAAGAAGGCTTTACCTATGGCCGTTATGGCAACCCGACGGTGAGCAGCTTTGAACAACGGCTGGCCGCCCTCGAAGGCGCTGCGGCAGCCATTTCCACCGCCTCGGGCATGTCGGCGATTCTGATGATGTGCCTGGGTCTGCTCAAAAGCGGCGACCATGTGATTTGTTCGCATTCGATGTTTGGCTCGACCATCAAGCTGATTGGCTCGGATCTGGCCAAGTTTGGTGTCGAATCAAGCTTTGTGCCGCAGACCGATGCAATGGCCTGGAACGCCGCCGTCAAGCCCAACACCCGACTGCTGTTTGCTGAAACCCCGACCAACCCGCTGACCGAGGTCTGCGACATACAGGCGCTGGCCGACATCGCCCACAACGCCGGTGCGTTGCTGGCGGTCGATAACTGCTTTGCCACGCCGGCCCTGCAACGCCCGATGGCATTCGGTGCCGACATCGTGATGCATTCAGGCACCAAATACCTCGACGGCCAGGGGCGCGTCATGGCCGGTGCCCTGTGTGCCAGCCAGGAACTGGTCACGCAGACTTTTTTGCCGGTGCTCAAGAGCGCCGGCATGACACTGGCGCCGTTCAACGCCTGGGTCGTGCTCAAGGGCCTCGAAACCCTGGATATCCGCATGCAGGCGCAGTCCGCCCGGGCGCTGCTGCTGGCGCATTGGCTGCAAGACCATCCGGCGGTGGCACGGGTGCATTACCCTGGCCTGGGCAGCCATCCGCAACATGCGCTGGCGATGGCGCAGCAGTCCAACTGCGGCGGCGCGGTGTTGTCATTCGAGGTGAAAGCTGCCGATGCCGAGCAGGCACGCGCACGCGCCTTTCAGGTCCTTGATGCACTGACAACACTGTCGCTGTGCACCAACCTGGGCGACACCAAAACCCTGCTGGCGCACCCGGCCAGCACCTCACACGGCCGCTTGACGCCGGCACAGCGCCAGTTGGCGGGTGTCAGCCAGGGGCTGATTCGGGTGGCGGTGGGCCTTGAACACATTAACGACATCTTGGCCGATCTTGATCGCGGCCTCAACTCTTTTTGATATGACCGCACCTACCCGCACCCGAACTCGTTTTGCACCGTCGCCCACCGGCTTCATCCACCTGGGCAATATCCGCTCGGCGCTGTACCCCTGGGCGTTTGCCCGTTCTACCGGTGGCGCCTTTATTTTGCGCATTGAAGACACCGATCTGGATCGCTCGACCCAGGCGGCAGTGGATGTCATCATCGACAGCATGAGCTGGCTTGGCCTGACTTATGACGAAGGCCCGTTTTATCAAATGGAACGTATGGATCGTTACCGGGCGGTGCTGGCCGAACTGGTGGCCACCGGCCATGTTTATCCTTGTTACATGAGTATGGTGGAACTCGATGCGCTGCGTGACCGCCAGACCGCTGCCAAAGAAAAACCGCGCTATGACGGCACCTGGCGACCCGCCGAGGGCAAGCTGTTGCCAGCCATTCCCGAGGGCGTGTCACCGGTGCTGCGCTTCAAGAATCCCCAGCATGGTTCAGTCGAGTGGATCGACAAGGTCAAGGGTGAAATTGTGATCCGCAACGAGGAACTTGACGATCTGGTGATTGCCCGGCCTGACGGCACCCCCACCTACAACTTTTGCGTGGTGGTCGATGACATCGACATGGCCATCACCCATGTGATTCGCGGCGATGACCATGTCAACAATACGCCACGCCAGATCAACATCTTCAAGGCGCTGGGCAAGCAGCCACCGGTTTATGCCCATCTGCCCACCGTGCTCAACGAGCTGGGCGAAAAAATGAGCAAGCGCAATGGGGCCAAACCGGTGACGCAGTACCGCGAAGAAGGTTACCTGCCAGATGCCATGGTGAACTATCTGGCGCGCCTCGGCTGGAGTCATGGCGATGATGAAATTTTTAGCCGTGAGCAGTTTTTGCAGTGGTTCAATCTGGACCATCTGGGCAAGAGTGCGGCCCAGTTTGACGAAGCCAAGCTGCGCTGGGTCAATGCCCAGCACCTCAAGACGACGGCCAATGAGGTGCTGGCCGCGCTGGTGCAAACGCAGTTGCACAAACGTGGCATTCAAGCTGATGACCGTCTGGCCGGTATTTGTGCGCTGTTCAAAGACCGCTGTGACACCACGGTGGTCCTGGCCGACTGGGCTGCGGTGTTTTATGCTGATGTGTATCCACCAATCGCTGAACTGGCACAGCATGTGACCGACGCTGTCAGGCCGGCCATCGCGCTGCTGGCTGGCAAACTGGCGGTCTGCGCCTGGGACAAGCCCGCCGTTGCCGCCGCCATCAAGGAGGTGCTGGCAGCACACGCCCTGAAGATGCCGCAGTTGGCGATGCCGGTGCGTGTGCTGGTCGCGGGCAGCGCGCATACGCCTTCGCTCGATGCCATGCTGGCGCTGTTCGCGCGTGAAAAAGTCATCGCAAGATTAAATCGTGCTTGAGTTTCGCGCTATAATTTGAGGCTTGGAAATTGCAGTCAGTGTAAAAACTGTGTTGTGGTTTTGGGGGTATAGCTCAGCTGGGAGAGCGCTTGCATGGCATGCAAGAGGTCAGCGGTTCGATCCCGCTTACCTCCACCAAATTTCAAAAAAAGACGCAAATCCAAAGGTTTTGACCCCATCGTCTAGAGGCCTAGGACACTACCCTTTCACGGTAGGTACCGGGGTTCGAATCCCCGTGGGGTCGCCAGCTTATCGCAAGATAATGTGGCGCAAGTCATTAACGGTTTGCTGTCAAAAGGCAAATGACTTGGGCTCAAGCGAGCTAAACGTTAGCTACCAGGAGTGGTAGTTCAGTTGGTTAGAATACCGGCCTGTCACGCCGGGGGTCGCGGGTTCGAGTCCCGTCCACTCCGCCAAATACCCGTTTTATGCGGGTTTTTTTGGGTCTAAAATTTCCATCAACCCCACATAAACAAGAATTTCCCCTAGCAGCCTGTCGGACTTAACTTGAAAACGCCAAATGCATAGACAAAAACGCTGTTTTTTGTCAAAAATGATCGTTTTTGGGCTAAATCTTGGGCTTTTCTTGGTGTTCACCTCATTTCAGACGTAATACGGCCATGCGCTTCAAATTCCAGGCCAGGCACACCATGTTCCATTCGTTATCGGCAGCGGCGAGCCCACGCATCGAAAACTGGCGAAATCCCATGATGGACTTGATGATGCCAAAGACCGGCTCGACGGTCTGTTTGCGCAGGGCATAGAGCTTTTTGCCAGCC
>CAIQOO010000170.1 GCA_903873485.1 uncultured beta proteobacterium
CATTCTGACTGCCCTGCCACTGTCGCTTGGCGGCGCCTTTGTCTTGCTGCTGCTGACCGACAAGAGCTTTTCGATGCCGTCGCTGATCGGCCTGATCATGCTGATGGGCATTGCCACCAAAAACTCGATTCTGCTGGTCGAGTACGCCATCATGGCGCAGCGCGGCCATGACGGCCATGACGGGCATCCGGCGGTGGTCGGCCTGAGCCGCCATGAGGCGCTAATCGATGCCTGCCGCAAGCGCGCCCGCCCGATCATCATGACGACGCTGGCGATGGGGGCCGGCATGTTGCCGATTGCGGTCGGCTGGGGCGCGGCCGATGCCAGCTTTCGCTCGCCGATGGCGGTGGCGGTGATTGGCGGGCTGATGACATCGACAGTGCTGAGCCTGCTGGTGATTCCGTCCGTGTTCACGCTGGTCGATGACTTCGGGCTATGGGTGCGGCGCTGGTCTGCCAGGCCGGCGGGCACCGTCCGTACCAAAAAACCGCCCGAACAAACTTGAAAGACATGACCCCGACCGACTTTGCCCGGCTGAAAGACCAAGGCTTCGGCCAGCAGCATTGGCAAGATCGGCATATTTTTTGCGTGCAAAATCAGGATGCCAGCGGCGAGGCAGCGTTCATCAGCGCAGCGCGGTGATGGCCCTGGTTTTTAAGCCAAATCAGCCTCCAGCCCTTATCCCATAAGCGCGAGCAGCTATGTTTATGAAAGCGAATTCAAATTGACCCAGCCCGTTTTGACCGTTACCGGCATCACCAAGCGCTTTGGCGAGCTGGTGGCCAATGACACTATCTCGCTCGAACTCGACAAGGGCGAGATTCTGGCGCTGCTGGGTGAAAACGGGGCCGGCAAATCGACGCTGGTGTCGATTTTGTTTGGCCACTACACGGCGGATGCGGGCGAAATTTACGTCAATGGCCAACTGCTGCCACCCGGCGACCCGAAAGCCGCGCTGGCGGCGGGCATCGGCATGGTGCACCAGCATTTCACCCTGGCCGACAACCTGAGCGTGTTGGACAACATCCGAATAGGTTCCGAGCCGCTGTGGCAGCCCTTTACCCGCCAGCGCGAGGCGCGCGACAAGCTGCGGGCGGTGGCGTTGCAGTTTGGCCTGACGGTGGAGCTGGACGCGCGGGTTGGCAGCCTGTCGGTCGGCGAGCGCCAGCGGGTTGAAATCCTGAAAGCGCTGTACCGGGGTGCCCGCATCCTGATTCTGGACGAACCCACCGCCGTGCTGACGCCGCAGGAGTCCGAGGGCCTGTTCGAGGTGCTGGCGCAGATGGTGGCGCAGGGGCTGGCGATCATTTTTATCAGCCACAAATTGGGCGAAGTGCTGCGCGTCTCGAACCGGGTGGCGGTGCTGCGGGCTGGCAAACTGGTGGCGCAAGCCAAGGCTCAGGGCACCAGCCAGGCGCAACTGGCGCAGTGGATGGTGGGCCACGCGATTGACGCGCCGGTGCGCCGCCCGGCCCAATCGGTGGGTGATGCCGTGTGTGTGCTCAAGTCCGTCAGCACCGGATCGGGGCGCGAACGGCTGGAGCAGGTGTCATTGACGCTCAAGGCGGGCGAGATTGTGGCGATTGCCGGGGTATCGGGCAACGGCCAGGTGGCACTGGCCGAACTGCTGTGCGGCACGCGCCAGGCAGCCTCTGGCGAGGTATTGTTTTTGGGGAAAGCCATGCCGCAGCATCCCGCCGAACTGGTGGCACTCGGTGTCGCACGCATCCCGGAAGACCGCCACGCAGTCGGTGTGGTGGGCGATTTGCCGGTGTGGGAAAACGCCGTGTCCGAGCGCCTGCGCAGCCCAGCGTTTTCCCGCTGGGGCTGGGTGCGGCGAACCCAGGCCCGGCACTATGCCAAAAAAGTCATGGAAGCCTTTGACGTGCGCGGCGGTGGCCCGATGGTCGCGGCACGCGCCCTGTCGGGCGGCAATATGCAGAAGCTTATTCTGGGTCGCGCCCTTACACAGCCTGCGCAGACAGTTGTAAATTCAGCAGCACTTCAAAGCCACTCGGTGCCGCGCCTGATCATTGCGCATCAGCCCACCTGGGGGCTGGACATTGGCGCCGTCGCCTATGTGCAGTCGCAATTGATCGCCGCCCGCGATGCCGGTGCCGCCGTGCTGGTGATCTCCGATGATCTGGACGAAGTGCTGACCCTGGGCGACCGGGTGGTCGTCATGCACGCCGGCCAGTTGACCGATGCCAAACCGGCACTGGACTGGAGCCGCGAGGCGATTGGCCTGGCCATGGCGGGTGTGGGACAGCACTGATGAGACTTGAAAAACGCACGCACAACTCAACCAGCGCGATGCTGATGGCGCCGCTCGGTGCCCTGCTGTTTACCCTGCTGATCAGCGCACTGCTGGTGCTGTGGGCCGGTGCACCAGTTGGCCAGACCTATGCACTGCTGCTCCAGGGCGGCTTTGGCTCGGTCTTTGCGCTGTCCGAGACCCTGACCCGCGCCATTCCGCTGATGTTGACCGGCCTGGCCGCAGCGGTGGCCTTCAAGGCGCGGCTGTTCAATATTGGTGCCGAAGGCCAGTTGTATGTTGGTGCGCTGGCTGCGGTGGCAATCGGCGGCCTGCATGGCGGCAGCGGCTTTGACTTGCCGCCAGTTTTGCTGTTTGTGCTGATGATGCTGGCGGCAGCACTGGCCGGTGCGCTGCTGCTGCTCGGGCCGGCGCTGATGAAGGCCAGACTCGGGGTGGATGAAGTTGTCACCACGCTGCTGCTGAACTTTATCGTGCTGCTGCTGGTGTCCTTGATGCTCGACGGCCCGATGAAAGACCCCAGCGCCATGGGCTGGCCGCAAAGTGTCGCGCTGCACGGCGAGCTGGAACTGGCCAAACTGATCCCGCAAACCCGGGTTCATAGCGGCCTGCTGTGGGCCATCGCGCTGGCGCTTGGGCTGTGGGCGCTGATGAAATACAGCGTGCTGGGCTTTGACATTCGTGCGGTTGGTGCCAACGCACGGGCGGCCGCCTTTGCCGGCGTGTCGGTCAACCGCACCGTGCTGCTGGTAGCGCTGCTCTCGGGCGGCCTGGCCGGCCTGGCCGGCGCGATTGAGGTGGCCGGGCGCACCGGCTACCTGACGCTCGACATGTCTCCCGGCTATGGCTACAGCGGCATCGTGATTGCCATGCTGGCCGGCCTGCACCCGCTCGGCGTGGTGCTGGGCAGCGTGCTGGTGGCGGGCGTGCAGGTCGGTGCCGACAGCATGAGCCGGGTGGTCGGCGTGCCGACCTACATCGCCGACGTGATCGTCGCCACCGCGCTGATCTCGGTGCTGGTGGCGACCCTGCTGACGCAATACCGGATCAAAGTCAAATGAGCGATTTTTTCGACATTCTTGCCAACCCGGCCTTCTGGGTGGCGGTGCTGCGGATTGCCACACCGCTGATTCTGGGCACGCTCGGGGTGCTGCTGTGCGAGCGTGCCGGGGTGCTGAACCTCGGCATCGAGGGCATTATGGTGGCGGGGGCTTTTGCCGGCTGGCTGGCGGTGTATGGCGGCGCGCCGCTGTGGCTGGGAGTCGCTGCGGCCGCGCTAACGGGGGCGGCGCTGGGTCTGCTGCACGCCTTTTTGAC
>CAIQOO010000171.1 GCA_903873485.1 uncultured beta proteobacterium
ATCCCAACGACTGATAAATCCTAGTCCATTCTGGCTTTCAGTGGAAATTCTCGTCGTCGGTGGTTTCTTGGTGTGGATTCATCCAACAAAACCGGAAACATAATAATCGAAATTTACAAATATTTTATGGCACAACAAAAAGATTTTGGCACAACAAATCGTCAAAAACTTGCAATTGCTAATAAAAGTAATTAATTTGCAATAAGTGTTTCTTAAAACACTCTAAAAGTTGACAAAGTAGCAAGAAATATTTTTATTACAAAAACTTACGTTAAAGATGGGTTAGTCAATCGCACAGGTCAATAATTTCCCAATCGACGGACACTGGCAGCAGCCAGCCGCACACGAATCGCTGACCCGTCTCCCAGCAACTCAGGATATCAACCATGACAAACCCGCCGCCCTCCTCTGTCAAGCCCCGGCAGAGCCTGCCTGTGCGACTGATCAAAGGCCTGTTTGACGTTCTGCTGGCGTTGTTGATCCTGTTCGAGGAATGGGGTTGGGAACCGCTGCAGCGTGCACTGGCCTGGGTCGGCCATCTGCCGGGCCTGCGCTGGATCGAGCGGCGCATTCAAGCGCTGCCGCCCTATGGCGCACTGTCGTTGTTTCTGCTGCCCACCCTGGCCTTGCTGCCGGTCAAGCTGATGGCGCTGTGGCTGATCGGACAAGGCCATCTGCTTGGCGGCACGCTGGTCATCATCGCCGCCAAGCTGACGGGCACCGCCATCGTCGCCCGGCTGTTTTCGCTGACCCAGCCGGTGCTGATGCAACTGGCCTGGTTTGCCCGCCTGTACGCTCGCTGGCACCGCTGGAAAGAGGGTCTGCTGCTGCAAGTGCGTGCCGCCTGGCCATGGCGACTGGGGCGCATGCTCAAACACCGGCTGCGCCAGCGCTGGCAGCGGCTGCAGGCACGCTGGCGGCAAAGCTGAAGGTCTATGAGGATTCGCACAAAGGCACGCTGGCCTGGACGCTGTTCACCATTGGCGCCAAGAGCGGCTTTGCCCTGATGGTGCCGATTCTGGCCGGCTTTATTGCGCATTCGATTGCCGACCGGCCTGGGCTGGCTCCGGGCATGATTGGCGGCATGATTGCCGCGTCGATTGGTGCCGGCTTTATCGGCGGCATTGCAGCCGGTTTTCTGGCGGGCTATACGGTCAAGTTCCTTAACGACAAGATTCAGCTTGGGCGCAATCTGGACGGCCTCAAGCCGGTGCTGATTCTGCCGCTGCTGGGCACTGCCATTGTTGGCTTGCTGATGTTCTATGTGGTGGGTGGCCCGGTGGCAGTTGTGCTGGCGGCCATTACCACCTGGCTCAAGGGCCTGCAAGGTTCCAACGCGATCTTTTTGGGCCTGCTGCTGGGTTCGATGATGGCTTTTGACATGGGCGGCCCGGTCAACAAGGCAGCCTACGCTTTCGCCACCGGCCTGATCGCCAGCGAAGTCTATGCCCCGATGGCCGCAGTGATGGCTGCCGGCATGACACCGCCGCTGGCACTGGCGCTGGCACTGGCGCTGGCCACCGTGCTGTTCAAAAACCGTTTTTCGGAAGATGAACGCGAAGCCGGCAAAGCCACTGCGGTGCTGGGCGTGGCCTTCATCACCGAGGGTGCAATCCCGTTTGCTGCCAAAGACCCGCTACGTGTCATCCCGGCGCTGATGCTGGGCTCGGCCGTGGCCGGTGCGCTGTCGATGGTGTTTGGCTGCGAACTGCGGGTTCCCCATGGCGGCGCCTTTGTGCTGCCAATTCCCAATGCGGTGACGAATCTGGGTGTCTATTTGATGGCCATCGTGGCCGGCACCGTGGTCAGCGCATTCGCCTTAGCCACCCTCAAGCGCCCGCTGAGCGCTGCGGCGGCCAACTGATCGGGGTTTTCCGCCACTTGAGAGAAGTCAAGGCCGGTCTGGCTTAAACTTTGCCGACCTTCATTTCACAAAGCTGTCATCATGGCCCAACCCTCGGCACCCAAAACCATTCAGCCCGCATTGGCGGATCGCCGGACAACTGAGCAACTCGGCAGTTTTTTCAGCCAGGAGGGCATTCTTGATGTCGAATGCATCATTCCCGACATTTCCGGCTACCCGCGCGGCAAGCTGATGCCGGCGGCCAGCTTTGCCGCCAAGGCTGAATTGCGCATCTGCCAGGCGATCCCGATGCAGGCAGTCACCGGGGAGTATTCCTTCAACCCGGTATTCCCGGATTCCGACCCGGATGTACGCCTGGTGCCCGACTACCGCACCCTGACACTCGCCCCCTGGTCCAGCGTGCCGCGTGCGGTGGCGGTGCATGACTGCCTGGAACTCAACGGCGAACTGTGCCAGTTTGCGCCACGCAGCATCCTGAAAAACGTGCTGGCGGCGTATTCTGCGCAAGGACTGACCCCGGTGGTGGCACCCGAGATCGAGTTCTACCTGACCGCCGCCAACACCGACCCGGCCCGGCCTTTGCTGCCGCCCGAGGTGCGCGGCGGACGCGCCGAAGTCGGCCAAAGCGCTTTCAGCATGAACATGCTCAACGAACTGTCACCGTTCTGGGACGAGTTTCGTGTCGCCCTGCGCAAACTGGTCATTGTTGCCGACACCTGGATTCACGAAGTGGGAGCGATGCAATACGAGATCAACCTGTTGCACAGCGACCCGGTATCGGTGGCCGACCAGGCATTTTTGTTCAAGTATGCGGCGCGCGAAATCGCCCTCAAGCATGGGCTGAATGCGGTCTTCATGGCCAAGCCGATTGCCGGCAGTTCCGGCAGCTCGATGCACTTGCACCAAAGCGTGCTCAATAACCGGGGGCGCAATATCTTCAGCCTGGCAGATGGCACCGAAAGCCTGCTGTTTGGGCATTTCATTGCCGGACTGCAAACCTACGGACCTGACCTGATGCTGATGTTTGCACCCAATGTCAACTCCTATCGGCGTTATGTCGCTGGCAACCAGGCTCCAACCAATTTCCAGTGGGGCTACGACAACCGCACCACCGGCTTGCGGATACCCGCCAGTGCCCCGAATGCGCGGCGGGTTGAAAACCGGGTCGCTGGCGCCGATGCCAACCCCTATCTGGCGATGGCCGCCTCACTGGCAGCCGGCCTGGCCGGCATCAACAAAAAACTGCAAGCCTCGGCACCGGTGGATGGCAACGGTTACGAGCAGGCCCAAGGCCTGCCACGCAGCATGGAAGCCGCGCTGGAAAAAATGCAGCTCAGCAACTTCGCGCGGCAGACGTTTGGCGATGATTTTGTCACCGGCTATTGCGCCGTGAAGGCCCTGGAATACAACAATTACCTCGGTGAAGTTAGCGCCTGGGAACGGCGCTATTTGCTGCCGCAGGTTTAGTTTTTGGCGCGGAGCCACAGTGCCACGGTAGCGGGCTGGCTGCGGGTAAAGTTGGCCCAATGACTGCACTCACCCCGACCGATCACCAGCACCTGCTGCGCCGCCTGTTTGATACTGCCGTGGCCGCTGCCCAGCCGGCCCTGTGCCTGCCGGCACATCTGCCACCGCCACCCAGAGGCAGAACCATTGTGGTAGGTGCCGGCAAAGCGTCTGCCGCCATGGCGCGGGCACTGGAAGACCACTGGTGCGCCCCGCTGGAGGGTCTGGTGGTCACCCGCTACGGCTACCAGGTTCCCTGCCAGCGCATCGACATCCTGCAGGCGGCACACCCGCTGCCCGATGCCGCCGGGCTGCAGGCAACACAGCGCATCGCCAAATCAGTGACCGGTTTGACCGCTTCCGACCTGGTCATCGCGCTGATCTCGGGCGGCGGCTCGTCCTTGCTGGTGGCACCGGGCGCAGGCCTGACCCTGCCAGACAAACAAGCCGTCAATGCGGCGCTGCTGGCCAGTGGCGCCAGCATTTCCGAAATCAACTGTGTGCGCCGCCACCTCTCGGGCATCAAGGGCGGTCGTCTGGGTGCCGCCTGCCATCCGGCGCAACTGCTGACCCTGCTGATTTCGGACGTGCCCGGTGATGCGCCGATGGACATCGCCTCTGGCCCCACGGTGGCCGATTCAAGCACCTGCGCCGATGCGCTCGACATCATCAATCGCTACCGGATCACCCTGCCGGCACCGATGCGC
>CAIQOO010000172.1 GCA_903873485.1 uncultured beta proteobacterium
CACCAAAAAGTCGGGCGTGCCGGTCTCAAACCAATGGGCGCGGAATTGACGCGTGTCAAACAGCAGCAGCGCATCAAACGGGTTATAGACCGAGGTGCCCAGCCAGTTGTAGCCGTTGTACCAGTGGCGGATTTGCTCGCGATCAAGGTCAAACAGCTCGGGCGCAAACACCGTGTCGATGTCGGCATCGGTGTAGCCGCAAATCGCGCTGTAACGGGCATCAAGGGTGATGTCTTTGAGGTTGTTGAGGCCCGAAAACAGGCTGACCTTGCTGAATTTACTCACCCCCGTGAGCATGGCAAATTTGATGTGCGCGTCTGAATCCTTGATCACCGAATACAAATCACGCAGGCCGTCGCGCATCTGGCGGGCTATGTCCGGGTCGGTGATGTTGTCGAGCATCGGCTTGTCGTACTCATCCACCAGCACCACCACGCGCTGGCCGGCCTGGGCGTGCAGTTTTTCAATCAAATCGGCAAAGCGACTGCGCAGATCGGGAAACACTGGCGGCAGGCTGAAGCGGTTTTCGTGGTGGGTCAATTGTTGGTGAATGGTCTGATCCAGCGCCGTGCGCGCATGCACCACCCCGCCGCCAAAGCTGATGCGGATCACCGGGAATTTTTTTGACCAGTCCCAGCGTGTCTCGGCAGCCAGACCAGCGAACAGCTCGCGCTGGCCCTCGAACAGGTCCTTGAGCGTGTCGAGCAACAGGCTTTTGCCAAAGCGCCGGGGGCGGCTCAGAAAATAGCATGACCCCTGCTCGATCAGGTCAATCGCCAGCCTGGTCTTGTCAACGTAGTAGCAATCGTCCTCGCGAATTTTGCGAAAGGTCTGAACCCCAATCGGCAGCTTGCGCCGGGGCAGCGGTTTGGTGGTGGGTGGCGTGGCGGTCATCGGCGGATTTTAAAAGCTGGCCTGCTGAAGCTCAAGCTGACTTTGCCAATGTTTGGCAACGGCGCTGGGCGAGAGTTGTTCAATCGCTTCGGATCCGATGGTTGGCACCAATGGGCATGCAGCCGGTGAACCAAACCCAATGGTTTTATGACTGGTAACAGTTTGCCATTCATCTAGTAAAAAAGACCTCTCGTCGGTCAAGTAGTTGTTCCAGACAAAAATCCGCATACATTTATGGAGCCTAACCCAGCGCACATAAAGCAAGCCATGAAGCCCCATACACATCGAAATGCCGGTTTTACGCTCATAGAGTTGATGGTCACGATTGCCATTTTGGCGATCATTGCCTCGCTGGCTGCGCCTGCAGTGGGTGTATTTGTTTCGCGCAGCGCCATGCGCAGCATCAGTTCCGATTTCACATTGGCATTGCAGCGGGCACGTTCCGAGGCGATCAACCGCAATATGTGCGTGACGATGTGCATGTCATCCAAGGCCAGCCTGACTCCGCCGAAATGCACCACTAGTGGTGATGCGTGGGACATCGGCTGGATCGTTTTTTTGAATCCAAGCTGCGATACATCTATAACAACAGCCAATCCGAGAACAGGCACCAGTCCACTTGAAACTGTCATCTTTGTGCGTGACACATCGGGGGCGCGCTATTCACTCCAGAATGGCAACTCGGGCACACGGTCAATTACCTTCGGTGCGCGTGGCAACACCCGGTCTTCAACGGCGGCAAGTTTCAATTTGGTAGATACCAGCGTATCTTCCAATGACCCAATCAATCGGACGTTTTGCCTTGACCTGGCAGGTCGCGTTCGGACTGTGGAATATGGATCATGTTCTTGAAGCAAACTCAAACCGAATTAGGCCACATCTCTGTAGCGCGGCGCAGCTTGCGTGGCCGCAGGGTCCTGGGTTCGACCCTGATTGAAGTGCTTGTGGCGTTGCTTTTGCTATCGTTTACCTTGCTGGGCATTGCCGGTCTGATGAGTGCCACCACGCGGTATCAACTGGGTGTCAATAGCCGCTCAGTGATTACGCTGCTGTTCAACGACCTGACCAGCCGGGTGCGCAGCAATAACGCCAGCACAGCAACTGCTTACGTTTACAACAGCACCAGTTGGTCAGACCAGCAAGCCGCCATTAGTGCCATATCGCCACTTTGCGGTGCTACCGATGCTGTTGCCTGCTCGCCAGACCAGCGTGCCGCCTATGACGTGTGGGATCTGCGCACGGCGGTGCGGTGGGCTTTGCCCCAGGGCGGCCTGCTGATTGCTGGCAATCCAGACAATGGTTTGACCATGAGTTTTTTGTGGTTTGACAAGGATATTGGTAAGGATGAAGATGATCCTACTGTCTTACGTAAAAGTAAACCTTGTGCAAGTTCAATGACACCGGTGCAACTTCAATCCTGCTGTCCGACAGCGGCTGAAGTGGAATCCACGCCGGGTGTGCGCTGCCTGAACTTCACCTTTATCCGCTGAAAGACAGAGCCATGAAGCGCATTCATCCGTTAATGCCAGCGTATCCCGGTGCCCAGGCCCAGCGTGGTTTCAGCCTGGTTGAATTGCTGGTGGCACTGGCCTTGAGCATGGTGATCGTGATTGCCACCACCTATGTCTATTTGGGCACACGCGAAACCCAGCGTACGCTATTTGAGAAAGCCTATGCCACCGAAACGGCGCATTACACACTCGATGTCATTGGGCGCGACATTGAAAACGCTGGTTTTTATCCCTCAAATCAAGTCGGTCTTGTTGGCGCACCGGTGGTGCAAACATACACCAATCCGGTGACAGCCAGCCCGCCTGCGGCCTACAACGCAAAAGTGTTTGGCTGTCAGGCACAAATGTACGATCCAACCAGCAGCCCTCCCGCCTGTGCAGCCCATACTGGCACGGTGGATGCCGATGCCCTCATGCTCAATAGTTATTCGAACGATGCGTCCGGGCTGGACATTGGCAACCGGGCCGATTGTTTGCGTCAAGACTCTGCCAATGACAGCGTGAATGCGGCTCGCCGCAACGCTGGTCACCCGGGGGCATCTTTGCCTCCGATTCAACCCTTGTTTGTGTCAAATCGCTACACATTGGTGGCAAACACGGCGCAGGTGGAGGGGCAAGCTATCAGTACATTCAGTCTGGCATGTAATGGCAACGGGGGAACGGGTTATCAGCCAATCGTTGCCGGTGTTGACCAATTGCGTTTCTATTATCTCGAACGTGCTGACACCACCACAAACTCGCAATTTCAGCGCGCCAATGGCGTAACCAATTGGGCCAACGTGGTGGCGGTGCGGGTCTGTTTGATGGCACGCTCACTACAGGCAGCACGTTTGCAGGGTAGTACGTCTTACACCATTGCCGATTGCGATGGTACAGCCCGGTCATTCACCGATGGCATTGAACGAAAAATCTTCAGCCAGATCTTCGCGCTGAAGAACCATATCCAGATAACGAACCCTTGAACCTAGCTTAAATTATGTCGAAATTTGCCTTTGCGACCGCAGCAAATCGTATCAGACAGCCCCGGCAGTCGGGGGTGGTGCTGGTGGTGGTGCTGCTGTTCATGCTGGCGCTGACCACGATTGCAGTTTTTGGATCGCGCAATGCCACCATGGGGGAACGCCAGGCGCGCAACGAGAGCGAATACCAGGTCGCCCGCCAGGCCGCCGAAGCCGCACTGCGCGACGCAGAACGTGACCTTTATCCGGATGCGGCGTTGGCACCCCCCAATACGCCAGCGTGTACGCGTTCAGCCACCGGGGTTCGTTCTGATGAACACAGTGTTTATGACATCGAGTTCACGACCACTTGCCTGGGTGGTCAATGCGGCTTTCCGGCATCAGACACCCGAAATCAGGTCACCTGGGCTGCTGCCAATACATCTACGCCAGGGGCCGCCTGGTGGCCGGTTTCCAAGGGCGGGTTATGGACACCGGCCGGCAGCAGTTGCGCTGACTATGCCGGGGCTGTGCCGCTGGGGCGTTATACCGGTGTAGCACCGCTGGGCGGCGTTTCCCGGCAACCGGACTATCTGATTGAGTACATCGGCGACCCGACGCAGGGTTCAGCGCAGAAGGGTTACCAGTGTGACACCGTCTTGATCGGCAGTAGCCTTGATGCCTATAACGCCGCCGACGAGCTGGATCCGTCCGGGGGCAAATTCAAGCCTTCCTGTCACCTGTTTCGCATAACTGCCCGTGGTTTCGGTCCTTCGGCCAATACCCAAGTGTTGGTTCAGTCGTATTTCAGCATTGTCATTCCCGAGAGTGTGCAATGAGATGCAAGCTGAGTTCAAGTCAATTGTTTAACCTTTGGAGTTCACCATGAACGCCTGCAAATGTTTGCCTGGTTTTGTCAAGACAGCGGTACTGGCAATCTCTCTGTGTAGCGCGGCTGCGGTGCTGGCCGATCCGCCAACGACCTCAATAACGGTGTATCCATCGGTGCCGCCCAATATCTCAAGCTCCGGCTCCAAACCCATGCTGATGCTGGTGGCCAGCAAAGACCACACGCTGTTTAGCCCAATTTACACCGATTTCGAGGATCTTGATGGTGATGGCGTAATAGACGACACCTTCAAGCAAGACTTCAAATACTACGGATATTTTGATTCCTCCAAGTGCTATGTTTACAACACATCAGATAACCGATTTGCGCCCAATAGCACCGCAACGCTTACTGCGGGTCGCTACGTCTGCGGGGGCACCGGACAATGGAGTGGCAATTTTCTGAACTGGGTCACCATGACGCGTATGGACACCGTCAGAAAAATGCTGTACGGCGGTGAGCGCTGGACTGACAGCAGCAGCGCTACCGTTTTACAGGCAGCCCGTTTGAGTACTGACTCACATTCTTTTGTGAAACATTACGCAGGATCCAATATCAGGGACTACACGCCATTTACCGAGGCGAATTTAACCAAGACGACCGGGCAGAATGCAGGTAACTTTGCGGGTCTCACCATTTGCAATACCTCGACTGAAAACAACAATGGCGATAACACCACCAATGTGCCAGTCCTTCGCATGGTCAAGGGCAATTACCGCCTTTGGGCCACCGTCGAGGCGAACAGCACCGAGCCGTTTGTGTGCAAGTGGGGCGCTGGGTCAGCCGTGACTGCAAACAATGCACCGGATGCTGCAGTACGTTTTGGTGGCAAGATATATAACTATTTCGGCGGTACAGCCAGCTATCAGGGTCAGGCAAAGCTGCCAAATTCGCCCACCATCGCCCTTCAGCATGAGCGTGAGTTTCCCAGCTTGGCTACTGATGGCGCGACTTACACTGGGGGGCCTTCGTCAGCCACACTTAACGTTCGCGTTTCTGTTTGTGTGGCAGGCCAAATCGGCGAAGAGCGCTGCAAGGCTTATGGATCGGGTTCATCCCTGGTCTATAAGCCGATTGGCCTATTGCAAGACTTTGGTGTGCCAGATACTAATACCTCAGCGGCTAAAACCGAGTTTGGTCTGATTACCGGAAGTTATGATAAAAATCTGACGGCTGGCGCATTGCGCAAGAACATGAACGACCTGTATGACGAGATTAATCCTTCTACAGGGCAGTTTTGTTTCAGGGCGCGAAGTGAATCTTCTACCAGCAGCAACTGTCCAACTGGCCAGATTAATTCAGGTGGCACGCCTGCCGATACCCGCAGCTATACCATGAGCGGTATTATTCGCTCATTAGATCAAATTATGCTTTTTGGTCACAACGCTGATGGATACGATGGGTCAAATTTCCAGCAACCTAACCAGTTGACAAATGGTGTTTTACCAGCCTGGGGAAACCCGGTGGGTGAGATGGTGGTTCAAGCCCTCAATTACTATGCTGGGTTACCGTCAACAAATCCAACGACCACGACCAATGATACAACTGCGAAGATGCCTGTTATTAGTAGTAGCAATTGTGTAGATCCGCTTTCCAACAGTAATGCACGACGCAATACACTTTATGCATCTGGCTCTACTTGTACTTGGAAGCAGGCTTGCCGACCCTTGAATCTACTGGTCTTGTCCAGTAGCGCACTCAGTTTCGATCACGATGAGGCGGACGCGCCATTTGGGTCGATGCGCGCGGGCCCAAGAGGTAACTTGGCGGGTTATACCGATGCCGTTGGGACTGCCGAGGGTATCAGTGGAACCAAATCGGTTGGATCGGTCGATGGTGGCTGGGGCGAGGATTGCACGGGTAAGACTGTGGCATCCTTGTCGCAGGTGACCGGCGTGTGCCCTGTGGCACCTGCTCTTAAAGGGAGTTACAAAGTTGCCGGTGCTGCGCTGTATGCGAACACCAACGAAATACGTACTATCAGTCCACGGCCGTCTGATTTGCCTAAATATGCACTCAAGGTAAAAACCTACGCCGCATCCTTGGCTGGCGGGTCAAATACCTTGCAGATACCCATACCTGGCACGACCAAATTTGTATATTTGACACCCGAGAGCCTTGCCGATATTTCTGCTACGCCACACAAAAAATCGACCGCTGCTGGATTAACGTTTGATACCATCAGTAAATCAGCAGATGGCAGACGGGCCGCTTTTGTTGTGACCTGGAACAACACCCCGTTTGGCGGTGACTATGACATGGACGTTACCGGATTTTTGATGTACGAGATTTTGGATCCACTGTCCCCGTCAACCAACTACCGTTTGCGGATCACGACGGACATTTTGAATGTGGGTGCTGGTAATTCTGAAACGTATGGTTTCAGCGTTATTGGTACCAATTTTGATAGCCGATATCTCACACATTTGCACAACACGGTTTCGGAACCGCCTAACACCGGGACTTCGACTGCAGCGCGGCGACCGGACACCCCGCCACGAAACCAATACGGAGCCTATCCTTCTCTGGCAGTCGATCCTGGAAACCAGCCACCTCCAGCGCTGCTTTGTGACTACACCGCTTACAACACAGCCACGAATTTATCCGTTGCTACTTTGGGCTCATCATTGCCGCCGATGGCTGGAAATGGATTTAAAGCGTGTAATGGCACCTTGCGGACGGGGTTAACTGAAGTGGATCCATCACCACCACCACCACGACGGTTGGCATACGGCAGCCAGGGAAAACCCGGGGAAGTCAGCACTGGCGGGAATGTCGTTTTGGCTCAGGATATTCCGATAACCATCACCTTTGAGATGATCGGCGCGCAGAGCGTAACGCTTCGGGATCCACTGTGGTACGCCGCCAAATTTGGTGCCTTCACGCCAGCCGATGGCACCAGCACCACCGAACTGCCCGACACAACGCTGGAGTGGGATGCCCGGCGCAACGATGGCAAATTTTGTGGTACTGCCAGCGGCATGCTGCCATGTTCCGACGGCGAGCCTGATGGTTACTTCTTGGCGCGCCGCCCTGAACTACTGGAGCAGCAGTTGCGCGATACCCTTGAGACCATCATCAGCACCACCAACGCTGCTCCCGCAGTGTCATCATCCCAACTCTCCACGGGGGGCTTCAAGTACATAGCAACATTTGAGCCTTCGCAGAACTCGGGAGCTGTTCAAGCCTTTGCCTTGAACAGTTCCGGTGATTTTTCCAGTACGCCCGATTGGGATTCCGGCCAGAAGCTGACTACGGTGCTGCCAGCGTCGCGGGTAGTGATTACTAACGATGGCAACGAGGGCAAGGCTTGGCGCACCACAACCAGCTTTACCAGTGGGTTCACCACCGCTTTGCTCAGCGGCTCACCAACGCTGACAAGTACACAAGGTGAGGAGCTGATCAACTATTTGCGAGGTGATCGCAGCAAGGAAAAACCTGCTGGCATCTGGCGCTCCCGTAGCATCAGCAACATCATGGGCACCGTGGTGAACTCATCACCCTGGCTACAGACACGCCCAATCGCAAGAAACATTGGTGCTTTACCCAGCGGTGCCCCAAGCTACAGCAGCTTTATCTCAACACAAAATTCGCGTGAAAAAGTGATTTGGGTTGGTGCCAACGACGGCATGCTGCATGGCTTTAGGGCTGATGGCGTGGACGGCGGCACCCCAATTTTGTCCTACATACCATCACCGATGCTCACCCGCCTGCGTGGCATGGCGCAAGATGCCAGCCAAATTACTGCCGGCATGGACGGTAGCCCCTTTGTTGGCGATGTACTGGTCGGCAGTGCACCAGCCTGGAAAACCTATTTGTTCAGCAGCCTGGGGCGTGGGGGGCGGGCCGTATATGCGCTGGATGTAACGGCGAACTCGGGGTCAACACTGGCATCCACCTTGACCGAGAGTAACGCCGCAACCATCTACAAATGGATGTTCAGTGCTGACGATAGCTCTGATCTGGGCTATGTTCTTGGGGATCAGCAGTTGCACCCGGGCAGCAATCAGGCCGTGCCGGTGGTACGCATGAACAATGGCAAATACGCTATCCTGGTGCCCAATGGCTTGGGTTCAACTGCCGGGCGAGCCTACATGTTTGTCGTGTTTGTGGATGGCCCAAGCAGCGGTACCTGGACTGCTGGCACCCATTATGTGAAACTTGCTACAGATAGCCTGGGTTCTAACGGCATGACGGGGGTCAACTGGGCTGATACCAATAATGATGGCAAGGCTGACGTGATTTATGGCACCGACTTTCAGGGCCGACTCTGGAAATTTGATGTCTCAAGCGCCACCCCTTCGGAATGGACATCAGCATTTCTGTCAGGCACTACGCCAGCACCTCTGTTTCAGGCCTACAGCGACCTCATCACCACGCCAACCCAGCGCTTGGCTATAACCACATCGCCGGTGCTCACAGCCGGGTTCGAGGGGATCATGGTGGCCTTTGGGACAGGACGTTCGGTCTCTTCGGGCGACTTTCCCGATGCCAGCAAAACCCAGCGGTTTTACAGCGTGTACGACAGGTTGAATTGGACGACTCGGCCTTTGCCCAGCAGCAATCTGACCCAAACCCCCATCAAGTGGTTAAAGCGTACCGTGGTCAGGACGGCAGATGGCACCGGTGCCTACATCAGCGAAGCGGGCAATGATCCGTTTGACCCTGCTACGCACGATGGCTGGTATATCAATTTTGTGGCACTAGGCACTGGCAGTACCACCAACAACGAGTCGGTATTGAGCAGCCCCAAACCCATTGGCGGGCAGATATTTTTCAAGACGATTCGGCCTTCTGCAGCCTTAGCGACGCAGTGTCAGTGTTATGCCAACCCTGAAGGCATGGACTACATTGTGGATCCTCTCTCCGGTTTGCCAAGTGCGGGTTTGCTGGGAACCGTTGACGTGGTAGTGGACGGCGTTACCAAGAAGGTCAGGCTTGCTGGCACGTCAAATCCGGATCAGAAAAGCGCAGTGGTGCTCCAAACTGGTGGTGGTGGTGGTGGTGGTGGTGGTGGTGGTGTGTGCAGCAGCAACAAGTTCGCTACGTTTTCAATCATTGGTAAGGATGCTCATAAACGAACATTCTGCTACCGTCTCCCCATGCGTCGCCAATGGCGCGAAATTCCTGGCATGAGGACTGACCAATGAAAAATCGTTTGAATGCAACCTGGTGCAGCACTCACACCAAATCAACGCAGGGCTTCACCCTGATTGAGGTCATGATTGTGGTGGCGATCATCGGTATTTTGGCGACCCTGGCGCTGCCGAGTTATCAGGATTACATTCGTCGTGGTCGTCGTGCCGATGCACAAACCCAGTTGCTGGCCGCCCAGCAGTGGATGGAGCGGCTTTATAGCGAGAGCTACAACTACACCCAGAATGCGGCAGGAACTGCGGTTACGGGCACTACGGGACTTTTTGCCGCTCAGCCATTCAGCACATCACCAAGAGTTGGCGAGGGCACAGCAGCCTACAGTTTGTCGGTTGCTTCGGCAGCCAACACCTACACCATCACCGCAACTCGCACTGGTGTTGCCACGGGTGACGTTTGCGGCAACTTCACGCTGACCAATACTGGCCTTAAATCGCTTGCTTCATATGACACGAGCAAGTATTCAACATTGCCACTTGCTGTGACTGCTTGCTGGCGCTAATCCTTAAAGCTCTAAAACCATTGCCGAACACGCACACCAGAGCGTCCCGCATTTTCTGGTTGGGTCTGGGCCGTGGTGGACGTTGACGAGTACGCCAGCACCACGGTGCCCCTCTGGCGCAAGCGGCGCGCTTGGTCATGCAGCGCACGGGCGCAGTGGCTTCAAGCCGCATCACGGAAATCAATGCCAAATAAGGCGCTAGCCCTTATGCAGTATGCGTAAGCAGATACTATTTCCATAGTAAAAAACATAGCTTGCACCGATCGATGTACAAAGGCTTGGTGTGCAATGTATTTTTCAGCGGCAAGTCGATCGCTGTCGCGGATAGCGCGTTGACCGGCAGCAAACCCTGCTCAAGCAAGCTTTGCACGATGTCTGCCTGGCGCAGGTCGCGCCGGCGCTTTGACTCCAGGCGCTGTGGCACATTCGCAGCCATCCAACGTTTGAATTCAATGAAGGTTTCCGGTGCGATGGTGCGCATCAGCGTCATGCGGCCGGTAGCAGCTATCACCACTTGCTCAAAACGTGGCGCGTTGGTCAACACGCCGGCGCGCACAGCCTGCACGGGCCACAAGTCGTCCTCATCGTCAGAAAATCGGAACGGATGGGGGTCGTCGCCCTCGGGCTGGCGGCGCAAAAAATCGACCTCAAAGCCTTTAGCGTTGATGGCGGTCTCCAACTGCCCCTCTTTGCGCACAAATGTGGCATCTGCGCGCTGCAATACCCGCAGCATGGAGGTCTCAAGCCGATCAAGGCTGGTGATGAAACGCACACGTTTGCGCGCATCCCACAGCAGGTCAACGTCCTGTGTGGCAAGTGCGCCTTGCACAATGCGCACACTGGCGGCTGACTCATACGCATACAGCGCGTGCGTACCCACCACCGTAAAGTGCGGACCCAGGTTCGCGTCTTCCAATGTTGGCTGCGTTTTTCGCTTTTGGTAGCAGTGCTTCCCTTGGGGCGCTGAGCAGAGGCGACAACTGGGACTGCCAGGGTCAACCGAAGCGAAATGTGCATTTCGCACATAGTGGCTATAATTTTCAACATGACCCTGAAGTACTTCACCTCCACCGAGGCCAAAACGCGGTTTGGCGAGTTCATTGAAGCTGGCATGAAAAGTGGTGTCTGCCTGACCCGCAATGGCCGAGCCGCTGGGTATCTGGTGCCGGCTGATGAATACGAAAAGAGTGAGGCTCGTGCGCCTGCCAGCACGGCAGCCAACGGCGTTGAAGAGATTCTGACGCAGTATTCACTGGGGAAAGTTCCCCGTTCATCAGCCATGCAGCAACTGGGAATTTCAGACTATGGCCTGCTGCTGCGCTTGCTCAATGCGGCAGGCTTGCCCTATCCGACACCCAAAGAAAAAGACCGCCGCAAACTCGATCAGGCCTTTGATGCGTTCATGGATCAGGCGCAATCGCCAAACCTGCCCGCATGACACAGAAAAGAATCACCGTTGCCATCGCCGATGCCGGGCCGCTGATCTCGTTGGCCATGGGCCAGGCGCTTGATTTGCTGCTGCTGGCGCGCTCGGGCGTGCGACTGGTGGTGACAGACATCGTTCACTTTGAGGTCACAGCGCTGGCCGACCGTTACGCCGATGGTGTACAGATCGCCAACTTTCTGGATAAAAACAAGGACCGCGTTGAAATAGCAGAAACCACCATTGGAAAGCTGGCCTTGCCAGCCATGCGTCAACAGCTTGAGCGCGGTGAGCGCGTTCAGTGGGGCGAAGATTTTGGCGAGTTGTCGATCAGTGGCTTTGTCAAAAGCAACAGAACCTTTAACCCTGGCGATCCAACCATGGTGTTGCTTGAGGACGACTGGTTTGAAGAAAACGTGTATGCGCTGCCTGGCAACATTCATCTGGTTTCCACCAGCAGTTTCCTTAACGGACTTGAGCGCCGCGGACTCATCAAGTCAGCCAAAGCCATCAAGGATCTGATTGTGAGCAAACGGCCAGGCTTCAGGGTGGACTATTTGCTTGACCAGCAGGCCGGCAAGATTGCGCAAGGGACAACTTGGGAGCCAAGTTTTCGGCATCGGTTGAGTTGAAAGGCGAAGACAAATCCAGGTTGTTCTGGGCCAACAGCGCTTCACTGGCAACACCGGGTGCTGGTCGTTTTAACAAAGTGGCGGTCTGCTGCTCTGGCAACAACCTGAAGGTGCAATTGATCGAGGAATGCTGGCGGGCCTGCCAGCATCACCGAGTCGCCGAAATAGATCAGCTTTGGCCGTTCAGATCTTCCAGCGTAACCGTGACGACCTGTTGTGCTTGTTCGAGCAGGACAGCAGGGTGGCCTTTTGCAATAAATTGCTTTTGGCGATTGTTTGAGAGCTTGCCTTCATTTTGCAGGCATGAACGCACCAGTAAAACCAGGTCGTTATTGTTCATGTCTATCGCATCATTGACGGCTTTATAGACAAGGTCAAAACGGTGTAGAAACGCGCTTTCATCACGCAAGTCGTGATCAAGCGCGTCTGATGCCATTTGAAGGCCAAAAGCCACACAGTCTGTGGCATCCCAGTACCTGTAAATATCCGCTCACGGTTCGCTGATTTCAAAAGCCACTTCCTCGGATTGACTATTCAGCCCTTGGTAAATCGTAGTCGGCAGCCCCAGCAAGTCCAAAATACGCGTCTGCACTGCGTTGAGCGGAGC